>CAYSXF010000167.1:0-554 GCA_964434815.1 uncultured Lentisphaeraceae bacterium | reverse complement strand
GGATGGCACGCCATGGTCAGCGCCCGCATCGACGCGGTCGCTCCGCTAACCGGAACCAAGGCGCTGATTGAAAAGGCGCATTCCGACGCTCACGCGATTCCGGGCGTGTGCCGGATGCAGTGCCAGGTGGGCGGGGCGTGCGACCGCAGGATGTGCACGGGCGCGACGGCGCTGGCGAAGAACGTGCTGGTGGCGGCGTACGGCGTGAAGATGACGGGAAACCTTGAGGCCGCGATGGAACGGATCGAGACGCTTTGCAATGAGGCGATTGAGGATGAGGCGGAGCCCGCAGTGTTCCACCCCGAGGGAAGCGAGCTGCGCGTGGAGAACGGCACGGCGAAGGCGGGAGAGTCATTGGTCAATGGTCAATCGTCATTGGCCGGGTCTGAGATCAGGAGCGCGGCCTATTCCGAGGCGGAGTTTGCGGCGATCAGCCTGCTGGGCATGATCACCCTGCTGCCGGATTCGCCGCGTAAATCAGTCTGCAAGGTCGTGGCTGCCAACCTCGCGCGGCGTCTGCACAACGGGGCGCTCGGCGTGGGTCAGGAGGTGGC
>CAYSXF010000166.1:0-7615 GCA_964434815.1 uncultured Lentisphaeraceae bacterium | reverse complement strand
GCCTGTCGCCGCCAGCAGTGCGGCAGCGAACGCCGCGCGTATTTCTATTTTCATTTCCTGGCTTTCCGTCCTGCGTGGGTATAGCTGACCGGCGTGCCGTCCTGCGCATGCGGGGCGATCCAGACCTGATATTCGCCGTCGTCGACCTGCCATTTTCCGTCGCGCGTTGTAAAGCCCAGCACGTCGCCGGTCAGAGGGAAGCTGACGTCCGCTTTTTCGCCGGGCTTGAGCGTGACCCGCTTGAACCCGCGCAGTTCCTGCTCCGGACGGGCTCCCTCATGGCAGACCAACTGACGAATATACAGTTGGGCCACTTCGACACCTTCGCGCGTGCCGGTATTGGTGATGGTCACGACGGCCTCGGCGGGCTTGCCGTCGGCAGCGGGGCTGAGCCGCAGCTGCGAGTAGTCAAACGTCGTGTAGGTCAATCCGTAGCCGAACCAAAACTTGGCGTCCCTGAAGGCCGCGTCGCGGTACTGTCCCGCCCCCGGGCGCCCCGTGTGGTGGCGGTTGTAATAGGCGGGCACCTGCGCCACATCGCGCGGCACCGACATGCTCAGGCGGGCTGAAGGCGCCGCATTTCCGACCAGCAGATCCGCCAGCCCGTTACCCGCTTCAACGCCAGGCTGCCACGCGTAGAGCACGGCCGCGGATTTCTCCCACACGGAGGGCAGGGCGAGCGGCCGCCCGCTGAAGACGACTGTCACCACCGGCTTGCCGACGGCCGCCACCGCATCGAACAGGGCTTGCTGATTTCCCGAGAGCGTCAGAAACGCACGCGAGGCGTTTTCGCCGGTCCAACCTTTGGGCTCGCCCACGGCCATGAGCACAACATCCGCATCCTGCGCGGCACGCACGGCCTCCTCGATCCGGAGTTCGGCGTCCACAGGCGAAGCGTTTTCGTCCGGCACGGCACGGCCGTCCTGAAGCGTCTTCGTCGCGGGCGCGGTGGTCATTGCGCATCCTTTGACCACGGTCAGCGTTGCTTCCTTGGGAAGCGCGGCTTTGAGCGCACTCGCCAGCGTCGGCTCACACCAGGAACTGCGCCCCGTCCAGCAGCCCAGTATTTCGACATGGTCATCGCCCACCGGACCGATGAGCGCCACCTTGCGGATATCCTTCGAGAGCGGCAGAACGCCCGTGTTTTTCAGCAGAACCGTCGATTTCGCCACGCACTCCCGCGCCAGCGCCAAAGCCTCCGGCCTCTTTTGCGCGGGCTTGTATCCCGCTTCGTCCACATACGGCCGGTCGAAAAGGCCCGCTTGGAATTTGACGCGCAGCACGCGCCGGACCGCCTCGTCCAGCGTGGCCGGCGTGACCCGGCCCGCTTTGATTTCCGCAGCCAGATTCGGCACATAGGCTTCGGCCTTCATGTCCATGTCGTTGCCCGCGTTGAGCGCCAGACTCGCCGCATCGGCCTTGTCCTTCGCGTACCCCCACTTGATCATCTCTTTGACGGACTCCCAGTCGCTGACCACGTAACCGCTGAACTTCCACTCGTCCCGGAGAATTTCCGTCAGGGTGTGACGGTTCGCCACGGCGGGAATACCGCCGATCGCGTTGAAGCTGCTCATGACAGTCAGCGCACCCGCTTGGATACCTGCATGAAACGACGGCAGATGCGCGTTGCGCAGCGTCCACTCGGTGATCTCGGAATCGTTGTAATCCCTCCCGCCCGTGACCGCGCTGTAGCCGACATAGTGTTTCAGACAGGCCGCCACCCGGTCGGGCGCAGCCGGGTTTGTTCCCTGAAAGCCTCGTACCTGCGCCGCATTGCAGAGCGCGGAGAGATAAGGATCTTCGCCGCAGGTCTCCGCCACGCGCCCCCAGCGCGGGTCGCGCGCAAGATCGCACATCGGCGCGAACACCCAATCGACGCCTTCCGCGCGCGACTCGCGGGCGGATACGGTTTGCGCCCGCTCAAGCAGTTCCGGGTCAAAAGAGCAGGCAAGCCCCAGCGCGATGGGAAACAGCGTGTTCGCCCCATGGATCATGTCCATCCCGAAGATGAGCGGTATGCCCAGCCTGGAATCTTGAACGGCGATGCGCTGGAATTGATTGCGCAAGGCGGGTGCCGTGGTCGTCCAGATGTAGGAGCTGACCTCGCCCCGGCGCATCAGGGGAAACAACAGTGCGTCATCCTGCCTTCTTCCGCCCAAAACGAGTTGATTCAACTGGCCGATCTTTTCCGCTTGCGTCATTTGCGCGAGGAGATTCTCCACGCGCTTGGCGAGCGGCTGGGCCGGATCTTCATAGCGATCCTTGCGCCCGTTCTTATTCAGGTCGAGCCACCCCGCCTGTTCGATAACGGGGAATTTCTTCCCGGCCGTTGCGGGATCGGGAAGCACTGCGAACGTCAGACCACCCAACGCGCGGAAGGAGCCCTTGGCACTGCTGCGCACCGCCACGCTAAAGACATCTGAGAGCGAAGCCTTGGCCACGATGAACTTCGTGAACTCGTAGCCAGAGCTTGTCTGAACGGTCTGGCACGCGGCTGCCGGTTCTCCGCCGTTGATCCGGAACGCCAAGCCCGCGTTGCAGTTGGCGGCAGGCTTCAGCGTGCTGTCCAACACCCAGACGGCAAACGAGGTCACCGCGGGATTGGTGACGCGGAAAGTCACAAGGTCAGCAAAGGTGTTGGTGCCGCCGCCCCGGTTGGTGTAGAGGATGCCCGTCACCACGGGCGTCCCGCCGGGCGCGAGCACGCGGGCGCAGTCCGAAGAGGCGGGATTGGCCGGGATCAGACGCCCCAGTCCTTCACCAGGGGCCACAACGCTGAAATCCGTCAGCTTGACCAGATTCATCGCCGGATCGTCGCCCTCCTTGTCGCCCGGCTTCGGGTTGGCCCCGAAAAAGATGTACTGCTCACCGGGCGCCTGGCTACCGCTTGGGCTTGTCACCTGACTGTCGAAGGTGACCACAGCCGACGGCGGCTGCGCCTGTAAGGTCGCAGCCATCGTCAGCGACAACAGTGTGAAAATTCGTAGCGCTTTCCATTCGGACTTCTTGCTCTCTTGCATTTCCATTCTCCCTCGAATGAATCGAGCGAATCGACTCAATCGATTAAATCGAATCCGTCGATTCACTCGACCTTCCTAATCCCCTTGCACTCCGGATATCCCGTGCATCCCCAGAACGCCTGCCCGGCATTTGTTCCTGTCTTCGCCTTCCGTTTCGCCATCGGCTTGCCGCAATCCGGACACGGCGGAGCGTTCTCCCTTTGGGCGCGCTGCTCGACCCGCAGGGTTGTGAGCTTCTCCCGGAATCCGCCTTCCTCCTGAAACTTCTCGCCCTGAGCTTCCATCTGGTGGTTCAGCATGTTGACCACTCGTGCGATAAGGATGAGCAGAACGTTGGCCATCACCACATCGTCGTCGGACTCAAGCCACGCGAGGAACTTCCGCTTCTGCGCCAGAATATGAGAGCAGGCGTCATGCACAACATCCTCGCCATAGTCCGGCGGGTCGAGACGCACCTCATAGACCGCCCGCGCCTCCTGAGAACTCTTCTTCCACGGAGCATGTTCTTTCTTCAGCAGCCAGTTCAGATAATCGCCCGCCAACTCCGCCAGACTTGCCCGCGCCACATCCGTGAGCCGCATTTCGGTCTCTTTGGACGTCGCGCGCCGGGCAGAGCCTTCGGCGTTGTTGGCGCAACCCGAGCGGGCCGCCTGGGTCATCTGGTCATACTGCCGGCCTGTTGGATCGTTGGTGCGGTTCAGAAAGCGCCCACAGAAACGCTGCGTCCCGAGTTGCACGATGTTCGCAAGAATCCACGAATCCAGCCAAAAATACCCGCCTGTGCCTCCGAACATGATGGCCTCCGCTTCTTCGATTAAGTCGAGTGAATCGACCCAATCGACTGATTCGATTCACCCGACTCCCCCGCCGACTACTCTTCGACCACCACGCGGAACCCGACGTTGTAGACAGGCTGGTGCGCCGGATACCGCCAGCGGGAAGCCGAGGAGGCATACCGCATCGTGTCGTTCCAGGAGCCGCCGCGAACCACTTTAAAAAGGTCCTTCGCGGTCTCGTTGCTCTCCGAATAGGGATACGGCCTGTATGCGCTGAGCGTCCATTCGGCCACGTTGCCGTGCATGTCGAAAAGTCCCCAGGCATTGGGTTTGTAGCGCCCGCCCGGAACGCTGTATTGAGCACCGTCCGTGTAGCTGTCCTGAGCGCGCCCGTAGTTCCAGTCGCGGATGCTCTCGTCCGCTATATTGGCCTGGCCGCTGGCCAGCGTCTGCCCGAATGCAAAGTCCGTGGCCGCGCCCGCGCGGCAGGCCCATTCCCACTGCGCCTCAGTGGGCAACGTGCAGGCGTGCCCGCTCATTTTCGACAGCCAAGCGCAAAACGTCACGGCTTCATTCCACGAGATCCGCACCACCGGATGCGCCGGCGAGCCGATGTCCGTGCCGCGCGTTGTCCGATCTTTGTTGCGACCTTCGATGTAGCCGTTCTCATGTCGCGGATCGAACCGTGCGTACTGCGCGCACGTCACCTCGAGCTGCCCCAGATAGAAGGGCTTCGTGATCGTCACCGCCGACTGCGGCGCCTCGTCCGGAAACCCGTTCTCGCGCCCCATCACAAACTGACCGGCCGGAATCCGGGAGAACGTCATCTTCACCCCGTCGCCCAAATCAAACTCGAGTGAGGGTTTCCCTGCTGCCTTCTGCGCGGCTACGGCCTGTTCAGGAGTCATGGGCCACCCTTGGGCTTTGACCTCGGCAGCCCGCGCCGAAGGCGCCGGCTGCGGCGCTTGGAACGCCTCGACCGGCGGAACCGGACGAAGCTCCTCGTCGCGGTCGTCCAGCCCGGCATAGAGCTTCTTATACTCGGCTCGCTGCCTGACGTGCTCCTCATTCGGCGGAAGGTTCGACTCGCGCCAGGTGCCGCAGTACGGCACGTTGAAATCGATCCACGTGTAGAGCGCATCCCACTCCTCACGTGTCAGCGCGACCCCGTGATGTCCCTTTTTAAGCATCTGCACCAGCACGCTCGTGTCGGCGTCGAACTCCGCTGGCGACGCCATGTGCAGGTCGGCTTCAAAGCCCGCGCGACGGACATACTTCTGGAGCCGCATGTAGGATGGGCTGTAACACGCCGGCGGCTCCTTGAGGTGCTTGTTGGACGCTCCCAGCCATCCCCACCAACTGCACTTGGACGGGATCGTCTGCTGCTCCGGCGGGCGCAACCGCTTGTCGCGGAAATCTTCCAGCGTCACGCTCGCGCCGCCGGCCGTATAGGGCTTGTCGCTGTGGCAGCCCACGCACCGGCGGTTGAGAAGCGGCTGAATATCGTGCTCGAACGAGAGGCCGCGTGCAGGCCCATTCCACGGCGTGATGGCGGAGGGCTTGCCCTTCGTCGCAAGGTTGACCTGCGCGGGCGGCCCGCTGTTCTGCGGCGCGTGGCAACCGACGCAGGAGGCGGTCTCGCCGGGCATGGCCGTGTACCAGCTCCGCATCTGCTGCTGAGCCTTGCCCTCCGCGTCGAGCGGCTGCACAAAGACCGGCGTGTTGGCGGGCACGCGGAAAAAGGCCGAACCGTCTTCCTGCACCGGCACCGTGCCCAAGATGCGCTTGACGTCCCAGCCGCCCTCGAACGAGCAGGAATACGTAGCGCCGTTACCGAAATAGCGGTAGTGGTGCGTGCCGAGGCGCAGCGCCTTGATCGACCCGCGCGGATAGCCGCGCAGCCCCTCGCCCCGGTAGATGTCCGCCAGATAGATGACCCCATCAGGCTGCGCCGGGTTCAGCGTCGAAGGGATGACCGGCGGCACGGGCCGCGCCCGCAGCGGCACGGGCGTCATGTACCCCGCAGACGACCACGGCGAGGCGTCGGTCGAGCGCTCGGCCGTCAGGAGCGGCGTAATGTTGTCGAAGACATCGGCGAGGCAGAGATCCCACCCCGCGAACTCGTCGCGCTTCACGCAGGTGAGGAAGTACTTGCCCGCTCCGAGGTTGCTGCCGGGTTCGGCCAGCGGGTACGGGGCTGCGAACCGCGGCCAGACCTCTTCGACGAGCCGGTCCGCGATGACCGGCTCGACCTTCTGCCCGTAGCCGGGAATGCGCTGCACCACGCCGTCGGCCTCTTTGCGCCCCTTCGCAGGGTCCAGGATAATCAGCTCGCCGACGCGCGACACGCCGTGATGGCCGGACACGATGCAGACCACCGCGTTCGGGTCGCCGGGGATCGGGCGCGGCCAGTACATGGCGTTGGGCCAGTAAGACCCGCTGCCATAGTATTCCATCTGCCCCGACCCGTCGGGATTCATGCGGAAAAGCATCCGCGAGAAATAGTGAGGAATGTCGGCGTACTCCCAGCGGGTGTAGAGCACGCGCCCGTCCTGAAGCACCGTGGGGTTCCAGTCGTGATCCTGGTCATACGTGATGCGCCGCTCATTTTTTCCGTCCGCATCCAGCAGGTGCAGGTTGCCCACATTGGCCTGGCCCGTGCAGGGCACGGCCTGATAGCACGCGTTGCAGGCTGAGACGATCTGGCCGTTGGGCAGATAGCAGCCGTCGTAATGCATCACGTCCGGCTTCTCAGCAGAAACGCGGCGCGGCACGTCGCTTGTGGACGCGAGATCGAGTTCCCACAGCGTCTGGCGGTCTGAGAACAGGACACGGCGGCCGTCCCAGTTCAGGTCGTAGTCGGAGATCACCCCTTTGTGGACCGTGGTCAGCTTGCCGTCCGGCCTGACCGGCGATAGCACGCACAGCTCGCTGCCGATCCGGTTCGGCCCGTCCCAGTTCGAGCCAAACCCGATGTCGCCCTTGGCGAGAAGGAGCTTGTCGAACGCCAAAAGCGGCGTGTCCAGCAGAACAGACGGCTGCAGCGCATCGAGGTCCGCCCGCGCCACAGTCAGCGCGCCGAGCGCGTCGGGGCGTCCCGCGAGCAGCCCGTCCCACACGCCCGCAAGGCGCGTCCCGGCCTCCGCGATGCGGCGGAGCGCCGCTTCGGCCTGCGGGTAACGGCCCTTGAACAAGGCGCGCTGATCCTCGACGGCCAAGCGCATGGAAACAAGGCGGGCGGAAAGATCGGCGGCCTCGCCGATGGCGCAGAGCCGGTAGTAGGCGTCGCGGGCACTCACCAGCGTGCTCGGAGAGCCCGCGCCACCTAGGTGGCCCGCGACCTCCGGACGCGGTTGGTTTTGTCCAAGCCACGTTTTCAGCCGCTCCCTGAACGGCGCCAGCGCGGTCGCCTTCACGCCGTTGGTCTCCGCGCAGCGCTTCTGCAGCAGAGCGACACGCGACGCCTGCGCCGCGCCATAGGCTGACCTCAGATAGGCCTCGCTCTCTCCCGGCACCCAGTCAGTCAGCCTGCGGCTGTAGTCGGGAAGGTTCAGCCAGATATTTCCCTCGCGGTCCCACTGCGCCGGGAGCCGGTCGGCCGGCCCTGAAAACTCGCGGAGCGCGTTGCTGAGCAGCGTGCGGCGGCGCATCGCGCGCTGGTAGAGCGCTCCCGCGCCGACTCGCTCCGCGTTGGGCTTGACCGCGAAATAGACGCGGCAGCGGCCGTCCGCGCCAGGCTCGACCACCGCGAAAAACTGGTGCGCACCGGCAGGCCTGTCTCTTATACACATCTGACGCTGCCGACGAATAGAGAGGTGT
>CAYSXF010000165.1:0-7616 GCA_964434815.1 uncultured Lentisphaeraceae bacterium | reverse complement strand
GTTATACGACGCGCGTCGGCGCGGGGCCGTTCCCGACCGAGCTGACCGATGCCACGGGAGAGCAGTTGCGGCAGCGGGGCGCGGAGTTCGGCGCGACCACGGGCCGCCCGCGCCGGTGCGGCTGGTTCGACGCGGTGGTCGGCCGCTACGCCGCCATGGTTAACGGGGTCGACTTCTGGGCGATGACCAAGCTGGACGTGCTGGACGACCAGCCGGTGATCAAAATCTGCACGGCCTACGAGCGGGACGACGGGGTTCGGTACGAGACGTTCCCTTCCGACTTGAGCCTGCTGGCGCGCTGCACGCCGGTCTACGAGGAGATGCCCGGCTGGCTGACGCTGACGAGCCACATCACGCGCTACGAGGATCTGCCGCTCAAGGCCCGCGCTTATGTGGAGCGCCTGGTGTCGCTGATCGGCGGGCGACTCGGGATTCTCTCCGTCGGGCCTGCGCGCGAAACGACGTTGCGGTTGGGGCTGTAAAGGGCGGCCGGCCGGTCGCCCGCACGGATGACATTTTGGAAGTAAGCGAACACAGAGTGCCGCAGCACATTGCCATCATCATGGACGGCAACGGGCGGTGGGCGAAGCAGCGTGGCAAACCGCGGCTGGCCGGTCATGAGGCCGGAGCTGAGACGGTGCGCTGCGTGATGGATTATTGCCGGGACGCCGGTGTGCGCTATCTGACGCTTTACGCGTTCAGCACGGAGAACTGGTCTCGTCCGCCAGAGGAGATTGCGGGGCTGATGTCGCTGCTGGGCGTGTTCATCGCGAAGCATGAGGCTGACTTGATGGAACGGCGGGTGCGTTTGCGCGTGATCGGGCGCAGGGAAGACCTCGCCGAGCCGCTGCGGAAGGAACTATCGCGCGTAGAACAGGCGACAGCCGGTTTTGAGCGGCAGCTGATCATCGCTCTGAGCTACAGCGGCCGCAGCGAGATCGTGCGCGCCATCCGGCTTATTGCAGAAAAGGTGAAGGCAGGGACGCTTGCGCCGGAGAGCATCGACGAGCCGCTGGTCGCCGCGCACCTCTACGCGCCCGACGTGCCTGACCCCGACCTGATCATCCGCACGAGCGGCGAAATGCGCGTCAGCAATTTCCTGCTGTGGCAGTGCGCCTACAGCGAGTTCTACATCACGCCGGTCTTCTGGCCGGATTTCCGCAAGGCAGACTTTCAGGCGGCGTTGGCTGCTTATGCGGTGCGTGAACGCCGATACGGCGGAGTCAAACCAACCGACCGGCGGGAGGCTTCATTGTGATTATTCGCCGCATCATAACTGGAGTCGCGGTCTCTGCGGCTTGGTTTCTGGCGTTGTGCTACATGCCGGGGTGTATTCTGTTCGGCGTGTTGTTGCTGATGTCCTGCGCCTGTCAGAACGAGTTCTACGTGATGATGCGGCAAGGCGGTTTTACGCTGAGCCGGAACTGCGGGATGGCGATGGGCGTCGTTTGGATGACGGCCTGTTACGCCTATCCTCCGAATGCGGCGCTCGCGCTGCCGCTGGGCCACCAGTCCGAGTGCCTGATGTTGGTGGTGATCGTTTTCGGGCTGCTGTTGCGCGTGCTGTTCGACTCCCGGATCAAGCGGCCGATCGAACACGCGGGAATCACGCTGCTCGGGTTCTTCTATCTGCCGTTCATGCTGAGCTTCTTTATCCGGCTGGCCCAGTGGGGCGCGGTCGACCGGTTCGAAATCCCCTCGGCGCGCATCGGCGTGTTCTTGGCCTCATATATCGCCCTTGTGGTCAAGATTGGCGATGTGGGGGCCTTCGCGGTGGGGCTCATGGCCGGCCGCCATAAGATGTTTCCGCGCATCTCGCCGAAGAAGTCGTGGGAGGGGTTGGCCGGCGGCCTGGTCGCCTCCATGGCGGCCAGTGTGGTCATGGTCGAGATGGCGCGGCATTGCGCCTGGCTGCCCGGAGGACCTCTGAAAAGCCTTGGGACGACCCATGCCTTGGTGCTGGGCCTGGTGTTGGGGAGCGTGGGCGTGCTCGGAGATCTGATCGAATCCATGTTCAAACGGGCCGTCAACATCAAGGACTCCGCAGGCCTGTTGCCAGGCATGGGCGGCATACTGGACATGTTCGACAGTCTCATCTTCACTCCTGCCGTGCTCTATTTCTATCTGGCTTGGTTTGTCGGGCAAGCGGTGCCGTCATGAGGTCAATCGTCATTCTGGGCAGCACCGGGTCGATCGGGGAAAACACGCTTCGGGTCGCCGAGGCGTTGCCCGAAGAGCTGCGGGTGGTCGGCTTGTCGGCCCGGACGAAAGCCTCCCGGGTGATCGATCAGGCGTTGCAGTTCGGCGTTGGAGTTGTCGCGGTGGAAGACGCCGCGGCGGCTGCCGAGGCTGAAGTTCTGGCGAAACCCCATGGCATTCGCGTCTGGGCTGGCGCGGCCGGGGTGGCAGCTCTGGCTGCGCTGGCGGAGGCCGACACCGTGGTGTGCGCGCTGGTGGGGCTGTCCGGCCTGCGGCCGGTGCTCGCGGCGATGGACGCCGGGCACGACATCGCTTTGGCGACCAAAGAGGTTTTAGTTTCGGCGGGCGAGCTGGTGATGCGGCGGCGGGCTGAGTCGAAGGTGAACCTGCTGCCGGTCGACAGCGAGCACAGCGCCCTGTTCCAGTGCCTCCAGTCGTCTGCTTGCAGGACGGCCTGCGTGAACGGGCGGGACGGTGACGTGGCGGCTGAAACGCGGGTCGCGCAGTTGGTTCTGACCGCGTCGGGCGGACCGTTCGCCGCACGTCCCGAGGTCGATTTCGAGGCGGTGACGCCGAGCGAGGCGCTGGCCCATCCGCGCTGGTCCATGGGGCCTAAGGTCACGATCGATTCTGCGACCATGATGAACAAGGGGCTGGAGATTCTTGAGGCCCGCTGGCTCTTTAACATTCCGGTGTCGAAGATCGGCGTGGTCGTGCATCCAGAGAGCATCGTGCACTCCATGGTCACTTTTGTGGACGGGTCGACGCTGGCGCAGCTCTCCGTGCCGGACATGCGCTTCCCGATCCAGTATGCGCTGACTTGGCCGGACCGCCGGGCAGTCAGCATGCCGGAGCTGGATCTGGTGGGGCAGAAGAGCCTGACGTTTCTAGCTACCGATGAGCAGCGGTTCCCGTGTCTGCGGCTGATCCGCGAGGCCGATGCGGCGGGCGGCACGATGCCAGCGGTCGTCAATGCGGCGGACGAGGTGGCGGTGGAGGCTTTTCTGGCCGGCAGGATCCCGTTCGCCGGCATTTGGCGGGTGATCGAGCGCGTGATGTCCGAACACACGGTTCGGCCGTGCGATGACTTCGACGCGGTGTTCTGTGCGGACGCTTGGGCGCGCGGGCGGGCGTCTGCGCTGCTCTGAGATATGAGATGTGGGGTCTGCGCATGCCGACGGACGGCCGTGCGCAGGAAATGAAGAGGGGTGGAAGGCGATGATAGACTTGCTTCTTTCGGTGTGGGCTGGCATCTGCGTAGCGCTGCTGTTCAGCTTGGCTATTTTCATTCACGAGTTCGGCCATTACCTGTCGGCGCGGCTGCTCGGATTGCAGGTCGACGCGTTCGCGATCGGCTTCGGGCCGGCGATCTGGAAGCGGCGGGTCGGCGGGATCGACTACAAGATCGGCTGCATTCCGTTCGGCGGCTATGTGGCGCTACCTCAGTTGGACCCTTCCGGCATGGAGAAGGTGCAGGGCGAGCAGCACAAGGGCGAAGAGGAGCGCGAATTGCCCGACATCGCGGCTTGGAAGCGGATCGTCGTGGCTGTGTCCGGGCCGTTCGGGAACATCGTGCTGGCGGTGGTGCTGGCGTATGTGATCTATTTCACGCCGGGCGTGAAGACCGGCGTTGTGGATACGCGCATCGGTTCGGTTTCGGAGGAGTCGGCGGCATGGAAGGCCGGGTTGCGGCCCGGAGACCGCATTCTCTCGGTGAACGGCAAGAAGGTTGACACGTGGATCGACTTGCAGGTGGAAAGCCAGTTGTCGGGCGAGGCGGGGCATGCGGTTTTCCGTGTGGCGCGCGGCGGGGAAACCCGCGAGATGAGCCTGACGTTCCAAACCAACAATGTGCTGGGACTCCGGGTGCTTGGCGACGTTTATCCTGAATCGCGGTGCGTGGTGTCGAGCATCGTGCCGGGCTCGCCTGCCGAAAAAAGCGGGCTGCAGACCAACGATGTGATTCTGTCGGTGGGCGACATTCCTGTGACAGGCGCCTACCACTTCTCATCCCTCATCAAAATGCAGGGCGGCGAGCCGGCCTTGCTGAGCGTCAAGCGCGGCAGCAGCCGGCTGTCGCTGTCGGTGACGCCGCGATATGAAGAGTCCGCCGGACGCTTTCTGATCGGCATCGGGTGGCGCGAGGACTCGGAGCGCGTCAAGGCGTGGATGATGTACCGCGACCCGTGGCAGCAGTTGAAGTGGGACGCGATGTCCGTGAAGCGGGTGCTGCAGGCGCTGCTGGTTCCTGAATCCCCAGGCGAACGCTCGGCCGTGGCGAAAAATGTGGGCGGACCGGTGGCGATTTTCGTCGGCCTGTATCACACCGTTCGCGGCAGCATGATTGACGCCTTCGGGTTCCTTCGCATGATCTGCGTGAATTTGGCGATCTTGAACCTGCTGCCGTTGCCGGTGTTGGACGGCGGACACGTCCTGTTCGCCATGTTCGAAGTCATCACGCGCCGCAAACCGCACCCCAAAGTGGTGGCTGTTCTGGTCAACGCTTGCGCCGCATTGCTGATCGGACTGATGGCGCTGCTGTTTTACACGGACATCGCCAAACAAGTGAAGTTTTCAAAGGCGTTGCATCAGATGGAGCGCGAAGACGCTGCGGCGTCTGCGGCCAAGGCGGCCGCGACCAACGCGCCTGCTGCACGGCCTTAGCCCGGAGCGCAATCGGCAACATGCTTCGTCCACGCACAGAGACCCGGCGCATCATGATCGGCACCGTCGCCGTCGGCGGCGGCGCGCCGGTCAGCGTGCAGACCATGTCCAACGCAGATCCTCACGACGCGGACGCGCTGGTGAGGCAGATTGTCGAAGCGGCTGAACTCGGCTGCGACATCGTGCGGCTGACCGTGCCGGATCAAGCCGCGGCAGATGTTTTCAGCAAAGTCCGCAAACAATCGCCGGTGCCGCTCGTGGCGGATATCCACTTCGACTATCGGCTGGCCGTGGCAGCGATTGAGGCGGGCGCGGACGGCCTGCGCATCAACCCTGGAAACATTGGCGGGGCGGACCGCGTCAAAGCGGTGGTGGCCGCCGCGCGGACGCGCCGGATTCCGATCCGCATCGGCGTGAATGGCGGATCGCTGGAGAAAGACATTCTTGCGCGTTACGGGTCGGCGACTGCCGAAGCGCTGGTCGAGAGCGCGCTACGGCATGTGGCTCTGCTGGAGGCCGAGGACTACCGCGAAATCAAAATTTCAGTGAAGGCCTCCGACGTGGCCCGCACACTGGCCGCTTACCGCCTGCTGTCTGAGAGGGCCGAGTATCCGCTGCACCTCGGCGTGACCGAGGCCGGCACGTTCATTCCCGGCACGGTGCGCTCATGCGTGGCGCTGGGGGCGCTGCTGCTGGACGGCATCGGCGACACCATCCGCGTATCGCTGACGGACACGCCGGCCAAAGAGGTGCGGGTGGGCGTGGAGCTGTTGCGCAGCGTGGGGCTGCGCGCGCCGGGCGCGGCGGTGACCTCGTGCCCGACCTGCGGCAGGACGCGGGTTGATGTCGCCTCGCTGGCGGCGCGGGTGGAGGAGCGGCTGGAGAAATTCTACCGCGAGCACCCGCAAGCGCCACGTCCCCATGTGGCTGTGATGGGCTGCGTGGTCAACGGCCCCGGCGAGGCCAAGGGCGCGGACATCGCGGTTGCTGGCGGAAAGGGCTCGTTCGCTCTGTTCGTGCGTGGGGAACAGGTGAGCGTCATCCCCGAAGCCGAGGCGTTGGAGGCGATCATCGCCCTTGTTGAGCGGTGGCCTCTGTGACGCGGAACGCCCTACAGCCGTGAGTGAATCGCACCCAAGGAGAATTTAGGAGTTAGGATTTAGGAGTTGAATGCGCAACAACCCGCGAAAACAAAGCGTCCTTTTGAGTTTGGCCCCATCACGGACTTGGGATTGGCGCTGGAAAACTCCTAACTCCTAAATTCTGACTCCTAAATTGGGTGCGGATTCAACCAAGTTGAATCGCACCCTCCGGGCTAGCGGTGGCAAAAGAATCCTGTTATGCTTTCTGCACGATGTTGATTGAAAAAATAGCTTTTGTTCTCATGTTAGCCATAGCGGTCAGTGCTCAGGCGCAAGAGGCCGGAGAGAAACGGTTCGCGCATTACCGCTCCGGTTTTCACCTCGACACGCTGGCGCTGCAGGTGCAGCTCGACCGGCAGAACCTGTCTTGCAACTGCGCCGACGGGATGTGGGGCGCGCGGACCGAGATCGCTCTGGTCACGTGGCAGACGCTCAACGGGTTGCCTCCGACCGGTGTGCCTGACGCGTCGGTCTTGGAAGCGTTGGGTGGCGACACCAACGTGCTGATGCGCTACACGGTGACCGAGGCGGATCTCGCCAACATCGCGCCTGTGCCTGAAGCGTGGGAAGACCGCGCCAAACTTACGTCGATGAAATATGAGACGATTCAGGAAATGCTTGCCGAAAAGGGACACACCTCGCAGCGAGCGATGGAGCGGCTCAACCCCGATGTAACGACGTGGCCCAATCCGCCGGCGGGAACCGAAGTCATCCTGCCGGACTGCGGGCAGACGCGGAAGTTCAGGGCGGCCACAATGCGCATTGCCCTGACGCGCATGGAGATCACCACGTTCGACGCGGACGGCAAGCTGATCGCTCTGTTTCCCTGCTCCATCGCGCGCGACAAAGCCCGCAGGCCTGCGGGTGAACTGTGCGTGAAGAACGTCGCGCCGAACCCCACCTATCTGTACGACCCGCAGTTGTTCGTGCCGGGCGGCCCCAAGACCTCGAAGCTCGTGATCCCCGCGGGGCCGAATAACCCGGTGGGCATGGCCTGGATCGGCCTGTCTCTGCCGGGGTACGGCATGCACGGCACGCCGCTTCCCGAGAACATCGGGCGGGCGGAATCTCACGGCTGCTTCCGGCTCGCCAACTGGAACGCGGTCAAGCTGCTGAACATGGTGCGTCCCGGCGTCCCAGTGGTCGTTGAAGATTGAGCGGGGTTTGTTTTGTGCATGAAGAGAAATATCGCGATTCCTGTTGCCTTGTTTTCGGTCTTTGCGAGCGTGTTCGCCGCGCCGGTGGCTGTGCGCGAATGGCCTGCCGCCGCCTTGCGCGGCTACGGGGAAGTCTCGGCTAAAGTCACGACCGCGGATGCGTTCTCCTGCTTGGAGGTTGCTTGCGAAAGCGCGGAGAAGGCTAGGATCGTCCACGCCAAGTTCGTGAGCGACTTTCATGCGCTGGGCGTCGTCAGGGACGAGTCCTGGCCGACCGGCGGTGTGGCGGTGCCGGTACTCGCTGTGCCCGGGCAGGGCGTGGTTTCGGCGTTCCGCAACGGCACGAGCGTTTACGTCGTGGCGAGCCCCACGCAGGCGGGATGGCGAGACGGTGTGACTGCGCTGAGACGCGAGCGGGCCGGTGCGGAACGCCGAAACCACGCCCTGCCCGGGC
>CAYSXF010000164.1:2703-7616 GCA_964434815.1 uncultured Lentisphaeraceae bacterium | reverse complement strand
TCATAGCCCTCTCCTCCGAAAACTTTTCGGTGTCATGAATTGTGAGGCAACGCGCGATCCAACCCCGTTCCAAGCGAAGGGTTGACAACCCGGCATGCGGGGCCTATTATGCATCGGGTCTTTACAGAAGAAAGTCCTTTTATCGAGAAGACTGACGCCCATGAATTTTGCCGCGACATTCGGTTCGCTGCTCGCGCGGGATGACGCTCGCGCAAGAGCCGATTGGGAGGTGTGTCGTGTTTAGATCCTTGTTTGCGAAAATCTCTCCGGCTCTGATGGTCAAAGAGGCCAAGGCGGAACACGCGATGTCGGAGCACGAGCGGCGGTTCGCCGAGCTGTGTTCGCGTACCGTTCCGGAGGCCCTTCGCGAACTCGGTTCCCGCCCCGACGGCTTGACAACGGACGAGGCGGATATCCTTCTGAAGGAGCACGGGCGCAACGAGCTGGCGCATGTGGCGCGCGAAGGGTTCTGGCGGGACATCCTGCGGCGCTGCCGCAGCCCCCTCGTGATCCAACTGCTGGCGATCGGCTGCCTCTCCGCGGCGATCGGCGAGCTGCGCTCGGCGCTCATCGTGGGCGGCATGGTGGTGCTGAGCGTCGGGCTTTCCTACATTCAAGAGCGCAAGTCCTCGCGGGCGCTGGAGAAACTGCAGGCGCTCGTGCAGTCTACCGTGGCCGTGCTGCGGGATGGCCGCCAAGTGGAAATCCCGCTGACGGACGTCGTTCCGGGAGACATCGTCGTTCTCGACGCCGGAACCATCGTTCCCGCGGACATCCGGCTGATATCGGCCAAAGACTTGTTTATCAGCCAGTCGGCGCTGACGGGCGAATCCATGCCGGTCGAGAAGAGCGCCGACTCCGGTCTCGCGTCCGACCGCTCAACGATGGAGCTTGCGAACGCGTGTTTCCAAGGCAGCAACGTGCTGAGCGGCGTGGGCCGCGGCGTTGCCGTTAACACCGGCGCGCGGACCTACTTCGGCACGATCTCGGAGCGGCTGGCCAAGAGCCAGCCCCAGACCAGCTTCGACCGGGGCGTGCGCGGGTTCACCTGGCTCGTGATCCGCTTCATGGTGGTCATGGTGAGCGTGGTCTTTCTGGTGGTGGGCTTCACCAAGGGCAACTGGACGGAAGCCCTGCTGTTCTCGCTCTCGGTCGCGGTCGGCCTGACGCCGGAGATGCTGCCGATGATCGTGACGCTGAACCTGGCCAAAGGCGCGCTGACGATGTCGCGCAAAAAGGTCATCGTCAAGCACCTGTCCGCCATCCAGAACTTCGGCGCGATCGACGTGCTGTGCACCGACAAGACCGGGACGCTGACCCAGGACCACGTCGTGCTGGAGCGGCACGTCGATGTGTCGGGACGCGCCAGCGACGACGTGCTGCGCTACGCGTACATGAACAGCTACTACCAGACGGGCCTTCGGAACCTGCTGGACCGGGCCGTGCTGTCGCACGATGACCTGGACGTCGAGCGCACGTGCCGCAAAGTGGACGAGCTGCCCTTCGATTTCCAGCGCCGCCGCATGTCCGTCGTGATCGAGCACGAGGGCGAGCACGTCCTCATCTGCAAAGGGGCGGTCCACGAGGTCTACACCTGCTGCGACCGCTATCAGGTCGACGACGAGATTTACCCGCTCATCGACATGATCCGCGACGACCTGTTCGAGGAGGTCGCCGAGCTGAACCGCGACGGCTTCCGCGTGCTGGCGGTCGCCTACCGGGATTATCCCTGCGATCGGCAAGTCTTCAGCGTGGCAGACGAGACGGGGCTGATTCTGCTGGGGTACATCGCGTTCTTCGACCCGCCGAAGGAGTCCACCGCGCGGGCCATCGCGCGGCTGCGCGAAACCGGCGTCGCGATCAAGATTCTGACCGGCGACAACCCCCTGGTCACCCGCAAGGTCTGCGCAGACGTGGGTCTGGACTGCCAGCGGATTCTCACGGGAGACGATCTGATGCGCCTGCCGCAGGACGAATTCGCCAAGGCGGTAGAGGACACGCATGTGTTCGCGCGGCTCTCGCCCAGCCAGAAGGAGCAGATCATCCGCCAGTTGCAGACGGCGGGCCATGTGGTGGGTTATCTGGGCGACGGCATCAACGACGCGCCGGCGCTCAAGACGGCGGACGTGGGCATTTCGGTGGACTCGGCCGTGGACGTCGCCAAAGAAGCGGCCGACATCGTCCTGCTGGAGAAGAGCCTTCTGGTGCTGGAGGACGGCATCCGCGAAGGGCGGCGCGTGTTCGCGAACATCATCAAGTACATCCGCATGGGCGCCAGCTCGAATTTCGGCAACATGTTCAGCGTGCTCGGCGCCAGCTATTTCCTGCCGTTCCTGCCCATGCAGCCGGTTCAGATCCTGATGAACAATCTGCTTTACGATTTTTCGCAGATCGGCATCCCCAGCGACAACGTGGACGACGAACTCATGGCCAAGCCGCGCAAGTGGAACATCGGCAATATTCGCCGGTTCATGCTGTTTATCGGGCCCCTCAGCTCGATTTTCGACTACGCCACCTTCGGGCTCATGCTGTTCGTTTTCCATTGCCAGAATTTCACGCAACTGGGACTGTCAGCGGCCGAGAAGGTCGGGTTCGAGCGGCTCTTCCAGACCGGCTGGTTTGTCGAGTCGCTCTTGACGCAGACGCTGATTGTCCATATCATCCGCTCCAGACGCTTCCCCTTCGTTGGCAGCCGGGCGTCGTGGCCGATGACCCTGACGACGCTGGCCGTTATGGCGGTCGCCGTGTGGTTGCCCTACTCGCCCTTCGCCGAGTCTCTGGGATTCGTTCCTCTGCCGCGCGCTTACTGGCTGTGGATTGGGGCTTTCCTTCTCGCCTACGGCGTGCTGACGCACACGGTGAAGGTCTGGTTCTACAACAGATTCGGAGACGAGTGATATGAACAGTCTGCTGGAGGCTCTGCAGGAAGGGCGCTTGGTCGAGTTGCCGGATGACCGCAACAAGGAGCGCGCACTCACAATCCTAGCGAATCTGATCGAAGCGATCCCCTCCGTGCCTGCCGGTACAGACGTGGCCGGCTCGGTCATGTCGCGCGAATCGACGGGCAGCACGGCTTTAGGGAAAGGCTGGGCCTGTCCGCACGCCCGGCTCGGAAACGAGGGTAACCTGCTGTGCGCGGTGGGATGGAGCCCGTCGGGCGTCGACTATGGCGCTCCGGACAACCGGCCCGTGCGCATCCTGGCGATGTACCTCGTGCCGCTGAACCAGAAGAACGCGTATCTCCGTGAAATATCGGGGATCGCCAAGGTTCTGCAGACGCATACGGACGACGCCATGTGGTCCAACGTGCGCGACTTGACGCAGGCTCGCAACGTGCTGCTGGATATGATCGGCGCGGCGTCAGGATCGGCTGTGCCGGAAGCCCGCGCGCGCATGATCCGGCTGGAGGCGCGGCAGGCGGCAACCGCCGTTATTCAGACGCCCGGCATCTCGCTCGCGGGCATGACCATCCAAGCCTTGACGATCGTGGCGGTGCCGTCCCAGAAGCCCGTTGTCCTCTCGCATCTCCGCGAACTGGCGGATCAATTGGAAACGGTTCCGGACCTTGTCGCCACATTGGCCCGGCAGGGCTTTATGGATGTTTCAGGATGGCGCGTTCTGAGCCGCAGCACGACCGACTATCCGGCCGACCGCGTCGTCTACGACTGTCTAGCGGTGAAGAGTCTGCCTGATCGCCCGACGACCTAGAGCGATTTTAACATATAAAGAGCAGTTGGATCGGGAACGCAGAACACTTCGTCTCTTACGCTTAGTCCCACACTTCGTCGGATACGCTTAGTCCAACTCCTTAGTCGTTTTGGTAGGGCGGTTTCCCCGAAACAGCTGCGGACGCCTCGGGGAGGCGTCCCTACCGTTGGTCAGTTCGACACCAAGAGCTAAAGACCTGTCCCGCTGTTGCTAAACGTTCACGCCCAACGCATATCGAGCTTACGACCGTTTCTAACGCAGTCTTGTAGGTAGAGGTTGATGAGATTCTGGTAAGGAACGTCGACCTCCTGTGCCATGCTCTTGAAATACTCGATGACGTCTGTTCCCATGCGAATGGTCATCTGCTTCTTCAACCGTTTCGCATACGGATTCGGGCGGCTCTTCATTGTTGACAGATCGTATTCCGCTTTCATTTTTCACCTCCCGGATAAAACCTTCGTTCGTTGGCCGTAGCTTTTCGTACGGAGATAATGCGTATCACAGAGCCTTCTCCACGCTGGCAGTAGCACACCAGCAGGATCCGAAGTGTCGCGCTCATACCCAACAAAAGGAAACGGTCTTCCCATTCCGAATGCTCGTCATCGTAGAACTCAACGGCTGAGTCATCGTAGAAGACACTTTGCGCCTCCTCGAAGGGCACGCCGTGCTTCTTCCGGTTGATCGCATTCTTGTGCCTATCCCATTCGAAATGCAACCGATTCATGGCATACATCATACCTACAATGTCGGTATAAAGCAAGGGCGGGTTTTAGAGGGATAGGACCGACTGAATTGCTCTCCCCAAAATGCGACGAGCAGTTTCGCGTGGTCTTCGTGATCCTGAATGAACTCATGGCCTCAAAGCGGTCGCGCGTTCAGCGGCAGTGGCGTGAAGAGAGACATCCGAAGTGGCATGAGAGAAGAAAAGTGGGCGGCTAGTGTCTCGATGTCCCGGTATCACTTCGCTCAATAGTGCATTTCTCTCTGGTTGATGAGATGATCCATGATGGTTCTGTGAAGTCGAACGGCGCTCTCCATCTCTCGCTCTCGTGCTTGCCGCTCATCTTCGGGAAGTGAATCAAAGGATGGAGCGAACCGGAACAACTCCTCAAGGAATTCTCCTGCCTGAACCACCGTCTGATGGTGAACTTCCCCGCGGGGGAACTTCTGTTTCGGGAGCCAATCACGTGAGGGTGTCTTTGGAT
>CAYSXF010000164.1:0-2693 GCA_964434815.1 uncultured Lentisphaeraceae bacterium | reverse complement strand
AGGCGACCAAGTTGTTTCGGTCTCTCCTGTAGATGAGACCGCGGCCAGTGGTGAAGTCCATGCAGTGTGATCTAACGTACGGCACGTCATAGAGCCCTGAGAAATCGAAGGGCTCACCGTCTTCTGACTGGAAGTGACTGTACGGAATCATCGGCTGGAATAGCTGCGTGCCGCCTCTCTTGAAGTCTCTGTTGACCAGAGGAAACTGCATGTGTCCTGTGCCCTCCGTCATTTGGATATGGAATCTTCCCCCTTCGCGATAGAATCGTTCGCTCGGGAATGGAAAACCGAAGCTCTCCGAGAACAGGAAGTCATACGATGCATTTAGAAACGGGAAATTGTTGATCATCAGCGTGAAGCAACTTGGTGTGTGCTCAAAGAGGGGTGACTCAGTAGCGGCCCAACAAACTCCATTCTCTCCGTCATCATCAATCTCGTATATTATGACCATCCTGTCTTTAGATCCAATCCGTTTCGCAATGTGGAACATGGGGCGAAGTCCACGATGGTTCTCATTGAGGTAGATCATTCCCAGCCACAGTCCCGTGCGAACCTTGTCGAGCCAGTCGAGGAGTGCTATTGCGGCCTATCATGGCATCGATTACCTATTGACGTGGAACTGTCGTCATATCAATAACGGCGAAATGAAGCCTCTGATGCGTTGCATATGTTCTGCCAAAGGTTGTGTTTGCCCGGAGATTTGTACTCCGCTTGAACTGATGGGAGGTGACGACAATGAAGGATGAGGTCATTCAGGAGGTGTGGCGCATTAAGGACTCTATTTCCGCAAAGTATAATCATGATGTTCACGCGCTTGCCAATCATCTTCGTCAGAGTTTACGACTATCGTCCGAGCAGACCGTTGACCTTCGCGCCCGACGGGACTCCGCAACACGCGGGGGTGCGGCCGACAAGGTGGCGGAACCGTCGGCAACGTATCCGGAGAGGGGGTAAAGGGGATGTCGAGACATTTCATGTTACCCTCACGCCAAGTTCAGCCGAAACTTTCCGAAGGACCGACTTAAGTTTCCGGTCACCGGAAAGGCGCTTTCTCATGCGCTGGATCGCCTTGGACGCGGCGGCTGGCTCCGTGCCCGCAAGGGCGGCCAGCTCAGGGATCTACAGCCTTCAACAATCAAAATCTAAAATTCTCAAAGCACATCTTTCTTTTCGCCGGGGAGGGCTTTGCGGTTGGTGGCCGTCAGGGTGGTCATCTGGCGGATGGCGATCTCGTTGAGTCCGGCCTGTTTTCTAATCCCATCGAATTCGATGGGATTAAAACCCGGATTGTGCAGGCGCTCCCAAATGCCGAGGAACTCGATGGTGTTGCGGTTGCGAAGCCAGTTGGATATCAGGTAATCCGTTCGTACGGGATCCTTGTGCCGCGCAATGTCGGTCAGAGAGAGGTAGTCGTCCTCCATTTGCGTCAGGACAGTAATGGCCGTGCCTTGGACGTTCAAAGTCATCTTTTCCGGTTTGCTCATGTTTGAACTCCTTAGCGACGAAGCGTTCTGCTGTCCTGATCCAACTGCTTTATTTAGGTTTAAACAAAAAAATCGCCCTAGCCCCCGGCGTAACGCGCGGCGGCCTGGCGCAAGGCCTCGGCGTCCCAGCGGCCAGGATGCACGCACACGCGGTAACGCAGGGTCAGCGTCGTGTGAGGCGGCATCACATACGCGCTCTTCAGCAAGAATGCTGCGTTGAGATAATAGAAGGGCACACCGGGCGTTTCAATCGGATACCAGTCGCCGGGCGCGCGCGGGTTGGAGGGATGCGCGAGCAGCGCGATCCCGTAAGGCTTGCCGCCAATGAGCCCGTTCTGTTCCGCAGCAGCGGCGGTCACGTCGAGCCGTCCGCCCGCATCGCGCGGCACGCGTCCGATTGTCGAGGCGACCGTCTCGAGATTCGTGAACGCTTGGCTGCCGCGCACCGAGAGCCCCGCATAGCCGCCCCAGGATTGCCCGTGGGGCTCGTGCGCGAGCGGCGTGCGGTCGAGCGTCACCGGCTGCCCGCCAGCCGTGAAGACCTGCGTCCAGTCCATGTGGTAAGCGCCGTCCGCGTCCGGCGCCGAAACCGTGATCGTGCGCTGCTCTTTCAGCACCGGTTCGTTCGTGGCGGTCGGACGGTATCCGAGCGCGCAGACAATGACCGCGCTGCCGTCAGGCCGGGTCTCGATTCTCGGCGATGACCAGAAAGTCTCGCCCTGCGCTTTTCCGGCCTTTTCCTCCCAGTAGTTCAGGCCGTTGATGTACTTCCACGAGAACCAGAGGCCGTAATGCCATACGTGATCAGGCGGACGCGCCCACGTCAGCGAAGGCCCGCCTGCCACACACACGGGATCGAAGTAGGGCTTGGTGCTGGCCGCAGGATCGAAGTGGAAACGCCACACATCCGCGCCGTTGCGCGTCAGCGCGAGTTGGTTGGCGACTGACGTGTCCCACTGAAAGGCGGTGGCGGCACGACAAGACAATGTGGCAGATACCAGACTCGCGAAGATCAGAGAATACCCGTTGTTCATGATTAATCCTATTATGTTGCGCGTTGCCCATAACCATGGCAGGGACGCATCCCCGAGGCGTCCGCCGGTCTAAGAATGCTGCTGAGCCTTGCCCTGCGGACGTTTCGGGGAAACGTCCCTACCCGGACCTGTCTCTTATACACATCTCCGAGCCCACGAGACAGGCAGAAATCTC
>CAYSXF010000163.1:0-7669 GCA_964434815.1 uncultured Lentisphaeraceae bacterium | reverse complement strand
TCCGGGTAGGGACGCCTCCCCGAGGCGTCCGCGGCGGGTTCGGGGAACCCGCCCTACCTGATGTCTGACAACGGCCACACTTTAACTTAATGCGCTCTAAGGACGCAGAGGTATTGGTTTTTGCGTGATTCCCAATTACTCCGAGGCCTCTGCAGTCTCTGCGCGAACCCTGAGTTTAGTCCATAGCATTGGCCAACGAAGGAAGACGACTCACACAAGCGCTCAAACGTTTAATTGTAAGCGTTTAAGCGTAACCGTTTAAGTGTGAGATCACGTGTGGCGACAGTGATTTGAATTACCTTCTCGCGTTCAAGGCACCGGCTGATAGAACCAGTACGCCAGCGCGGCATGGTCGCCGTAGAGCGTCAGCCGCGTGACCGGCTCCCGGATCGCTACGGCCGGCACAGTGAATTGTATTTCCGAAAATTCCGTCGCATTCGTCGAAAGCGGCAGCGTATAGGCACCGACCTCTGACCCGTGAGCATGAACGGCCAGCTTGAGGGGCGAGTCCATTGTAAACGTTTTTCTCGCCCAGCGGGCACCAGTACACACGCCGGTCTCAACTTGAGCGACCGTGCGCAAGACGACTCTAACAGGGCAATAAGGACGCAGGCGGACCGTAAAGGAATCGCTACCCAACACCACGCGCCCGATCTCGAACAGCTCGTTCGTCCCCGTCAGCCCGGCGACGCCAAAAGGCTCGAATTCCGAACCGTGAAAACGGCTATAGGTCGTGTACTGGCACCGTTTCTCATCTTCTGGGTACCCGACATCCAGCCGGTCTTCCAAGCGCCACACATTTGAAAGCGCCTGAATCTCACCACTGACCGGCAAACGCGCGCGGTCCAGCCCGTCCCAGCAAGCCCGCCGCACGTTCGTCCCATCCAAACCCAACGCGATCATAGGGCCACACAACCGCTCGATCTTCGCGCTACAGAAGACCGCCTGCTCGGACAGGAATTCCCAGTAATCGAAACGCAAGCCGGGCTGGTGCTTCAGACGCTCTAGATTGCAGATAGGATTGAACGTAAGCAGTTCCGGCGAATAAATACCTGAAAGATGCACCATGCGGTGCCCCGGCATCCCATACGCCGCAGTGCAGTCCTCGCCACCCACACTCGATCCAACGGGCAGCCGCACATTCGAGTCTTTAGCGAAATCGTAGTGCTGTTGGCTTAACAGGCAGTTGGAATAGAAGAGCGTGGCCAGCATGACCGCACCGGCAGCCTGAAAACCAGCGACCACCAGAAGAGGAAGTGCGCGGCACGCCCGCTGAGGAAAGCGCCCGGCTACCCACTCGGCACCTTCCGCCATATAAATCAGCCAGACAGGCAGAAGCCAAACCAAATACCGGTCCACATTCGAATTCTGCCAGCCGCTCGACGCCACGACCGCCACTCCGCCTGCGCAGGCCGACAGCCACCACAGCTCTTTCCACGAGCCTTCTTTCCGCCACGGGCGCGCCAGCACTCCCAGCCAGGCGAAGAGCGCCCCCAACAGCGGGATAAAGAAACTTTCGCGCGGCATAGCTTCCGGCAGCCCGAGGAACAGCTCGCGCAACATCCGCACCGCATCCTGAAGCGCCAAATTGACTGCCGCCATAAAACTGTATTGCTTAAAATAGCCCTTGCCGTAAACCGACTGGAACTGCATGGTCCCCGTGAGCCAGTCGTTGAACGCGAACATGCCGATGGTGGAAAGAACAGCCAGGCCCGCTGCGGCCCACTCGCTGCGCGCAACCCGCTGCCGCAAGAACAGCCGGCGGATCACCAGCGCGCCGGTAAAGAGCACGGCAAACATCGCGCCTTCCGGCCTGCACCACGGCGCCAACACCAGGAGCAGCACCAGCCAGCCGGTTCGCCCGGCCAGCAACGCGGCGAAAATCCCGGAACTTACGGCCATGAACAGCCCCATATCCGACTGCGACAACGCGCAAAAGGCCGCCTGCCCGTTTAAGGCAAGCAGCGCGCAAGCCGCTATTTTTCCTCGGGGCGATGTCGTCATCCGGCCGGCGATCACGCCCCAGTTCGCAAGAAAAATCAGGTAGAAGAGCGCATTCAACGCAAACCCCGCGGTCAAGAGCGCATCGCCTGTCGCGCCAGCCTTGTATAGGGCTGCCAAAAGAAAAGGATAGACATGCGACGTACATCCCGTCGAAGGCCTGTCGCCAGGCGTGTAGATATAGGGCATGCCTTCCGCAATCTGCCTTGCCGACTCGCAATAGAGCGGCGTGTCCAATTGGGGCACCGCAATCTGTTTTCCTGGACTCGCCCACATCCCTGCAAAATAGTAAGCCGCAATCTGCAGAACGCCGCAAGCCAACATGATCTTGATGCAGTCGCGCGTCGACAGCGTGAACC
The DNA here is from genome assembly GCA_964434815.1 of uncultured Lentisphaeraceae bacterium. GTDB lineage: Bacteria > Verrucomicrobiota > Kiritimatiellia > RFP12 > UBA1067 > CAYSXF01. The sequence goes on along the minus strand of CAYSXF010000163.1, from coordinate 5,309 downwards.
CTTGCCCCATCTTCATAGATGCTCCCGTCCTCTCGTCCATAACTTGAACGTTGGAAGTTGAGAGTTGAACGTTGAGCGTTTGAATTCGAGAGAACTTTCAACTTTCAACGCTCAACTCAATTTAAGAAGTTATCCCATCGTTTTTTTTGCGGCGTTGCCGCGCGGCGGGCTTACCGGTACGAGTCCGCAACGACTGCCGCATCCGGCGTATAGGTGTCTGGCAAGCCTGTGATCCGGCTCATGTGGCTGACGAGCTGGTTGACCCGCCCGACACTCTCGGCTGCCATCTTCAGCAGCTCGCGCTGCGATTCGCTCAACGCGCCGGCACACCCGGAATGCAACATGTCGATCACACCGGTCGAAACGGTCAGCGGCTGCACGATCTCCTGGTTCAGCTCCGCATACTGTTGCATCAGCTCCGCGCGGGTGAGTTTGAGCCCGATACCCCGGCGGCGCGCGGCAGATTCGATGCTGGCGATCGTCTGCCGGTCATCCTTCACCCGGTTGGCAAAGGTCGTGATCTGCCGCTCGGATCCAGCCGCCATGTCGGACAAGATGCCGCGGATCCGGCTGAGCGCGTCCGCCACACTCGGCGGCAAATCCTGAGTTGAAATTCCCTCGTCTTCTTCCAGCAGCGTCGCCGCTTCTCGCAACAGCTCCGCCAAATCCGACGACCGACGCTGGCAGGACTGCGTTTTCTGGTCCACTTGCCCGGCCGGTCCGTATTGCCCCGAGCGAGACGCTTCCTCGACCGCGCTCCACGCTTCCGAAAGATCAAGCACCCCCGGCACCGGCGAAGCCGCGGGACGCCGAGGGACAAACGCAAAGGGTGGGGCGATAGCGGGAGAAGGCGTCGGCGGTTCCTCCGGCTGCTTCTCCGGCTGCTTTTTCAGGGCCGGCACGGCCTCCGCCGCATCCACACGCAGATACGCCACGGTCACGACCTTGATGCTGTGCAACGTCTTCATCGCGTTCGCGAAGCCGCCTTCCGCCGTGAGAGCCAAAGGCTGCATACCGAACAGCGTGACACATCTGAGAAACTCGTGGAGATCCGGCGGCGCCAAGAAAAGAAGGCCGCTGATCTTGTGTAACCCCATTCTGTCGGCGAGGTTCTTTCCGATTGCGTCACTGACCCCATCTGGCGATCCGTTGACCAAGACGTGCTGCTCCCGCAAGGCGATCTCAATCGGACCGAATACGCGGATCGCCTGCTCCATCTCGGAAAACATGCGGCAGGCAGCTCTCTGCGTGACGTTGTGCGAATATCCGTAAACTCCGGCCTGACTCATCAGCAAGCCCAACGCTTGGATCAGCCGCACGGCGTCAGCCTCTGGAATTTTTGTATAGACCATTCCGGTGTCAACCCTCGTGCCGCATGCCCCACGGCACCCTGCTTATTCCGAAGACCCCATCCGCTCGCGCCTGCGCTGCCTCGCATAAAAAAACGCAAGCACCAATACCGCCAGACCCGCCAGCAGCAGGCGGGACGAGTGGCTTCCGGATATGACAGCGGCCACGCCTTCCGGCTCAGGCTGCGCCTGCGGCTCAGACGTCAAGCGCTCGACATCCGCCTCAGATAGTTTGCCGTCAATCCACTCCTGAACACGTTCGGGCGGAAGATCGCGGATCCGCTCAGCTTTTTTCTGATCGGCCTCGCGACTGGCTCGCACCAGGCGCAGAGACTCAGCCACACTCGGGGAGCGCCCCTCCCGGTCAACTTTCTCTTGCACCACAGAAGCGGCATCGACGGAGGCCTCGCTCGCAGCTCGAGCCACCCCTGCAGAAAGCAGAAAAGAGGCGAGACAAACAGTCGACCACGCGCGCATTAGAGCACCTCCATCCATGTGATCACGCGGGGGTCGGCGGGCACCAGCGGCAGGGCGATAAAGAAGCTCTTCCCGTCCGGGCTGGCCGACCCCAAGCGGATATCCCAGTTGAACGTCACTGAGCCGCTGTAGATAATGGCCTCGTCGCGACTGATCAGCGCACCGTTGAACGCACATCCGCCGACCGTGCCCATCACCGCGTGATTGTTATAGAGCACCGCGTCAATACGCGTGATCGCCGCAGATTGGGCATAGTCCCCCACGATCTTATCTCCGACCGCGCTCTCATAGTACTTGCGGTCCGCCGGAGTGGCGCTCGCACTCCACGTCTTTGTCGTATTATTGTAGGTGTAAACGATCTTCTTCCCCGAATCCAAGGCCGTGTAGTTGCCGGGAAAAGTAGAGGGATATCCGATCGACGCATCCGTGGGGTCACACGTATAAGCCTTCACAAACGGCGTGGTGATGTACGACTTGGTAGAACTCAGCCACGACGCATTCGTATAGTTGCCGAGCACAATGTTGCCCTTGGCGATCAGCCCCAGCATGTCCTTGCCCGTGTTGCCCTGCATCGTCGTGTTTGGAGCACTGTCTGGCTTTGGCCAAGAGGGTGCCGAACTATAGGTGAGGTCGCCGACAATGTGGATGTTCCTGCCCGCATAGATGGTGCCTTGCCCGCTGACGGTGCCCTTGATGATCACGTCGCCATCGACGACCACCGGCCCGTCAATGACGATCGGCTTCGACGTTCCGTCCAGCACAAGGCTGCCCTTGTCTGCACCAGTCGCAAGGCCGGACGGTCCGGTGCCGCTGAAATGCCCGTTCACCAGCGTCACGCCGTTCTGTTTGATCGTGCTGCCTAAGTCGCTGGCCATCGTGATATACACATTCAGGTCTCCAAGGAAAGGCATCGGGAGAATGTCCTGATAGGGGTGCTGTGCGCTCCCGCCGGCAACGGATGCATAATCGTATCCGAGCTCCCATACATCGCTGGCCGAGGCGGAGGTCGGTGTCGTCGGGCGAGCCCGCGTGCCGGCACCCGTCCAGTATAGATCACGCGTCTTGTATTTCGCGGTGCTGACGATTTTTCCCGTCGCACTCACTTCGGGGTTTATCGCCGCATAGATGTAGCCGTTGACGTAAGAACTGCCGTCCAGCGACATGTCGCCGTTGGAGCGGATTTCCCCGTTCGCCGTGACGCCCCCTCCTTGAAACCAGCCGTAGTTGTTCACGAAATAGGCGTAATTGAAAACGGGCGAACGCGACTGCGCGTACTCGACCGTCTCCTCGATCGTGCGAGAGACCGATATACCTGATGGCGAGACTTTCGTCGCCGCCGCCTGCAGCGTGACACGGGCATACTTGTTCGCCGCCGAGGCAGGTGATCTGCTGACCCCAGTCACCGTGACCGACACTGTAGCCCCGTACACATCGACGCCATTTAACAAAGCACACGTGAATGAGCCGGAGCCAACGCTGTGAGCCGCCCACGTATCAAACCATTTCAAGTTGTCCCACAACGATGGGTTCGCCCGATAGTAGCTAAGAAACATCTGCCCGATCGCGATCTTGCTCCGCTCCATCGCGGTCTGCGCGGAGAGCCGGCACTGGGAGGTCGCAATATGCACGCCCGCCATGCGTGTGCCTTGCAGCACATAGCTGATCACGCTGCCCGCGAGGATGGCAACCACGAGGATTGCCGAAATCACAACCGGCAGGATAATGCCCGCCTGTGAGGGTTGGTTCCGCATACCCGCCTCCTATTTGTTGTTCATCACTTGCACTTTGACCAGATTGCGCTGCGTGTATGTCCGGGTTGCGATATTGATGGCCACGTCCAGCGTGACATTGACCACAGTGGCCGAGTTGGTCAAACTGAAGAAGTTGGTTCCTTGAATCACAAGTGTTCCGCAATTCAGCCAATTGTTATTCAAACTCTGAGTGGCGGCGAACTTCTTCGAAGCGTTCAACGTCACTGTGTTCTGCACCCCGTTTACCGGCTTAAAGACAATGCCGTTGCCCACGTTGCCCCCTCCCACGAGCGACAGGCCGGACTGGCACGCCTTCATCATCCCGCCATCGGTGTTGATGTGGTACAGGAGCTTCTCCCGCAACGCCCGCGACTGCAGCGACAGCTCCATATCCGCAACCGTCGCTTCGAACATACGCGCAGAGGAGATCAGCGCGATCCCGGCTTGGGACAGCACCATCGAAGTCAACGCGGTAGCAACTAACACCTCGGTTAGCGAGTACGCGCGCCGGCCGCGTGAGCCGAAAAACGCCTTCCAAGTTCTCATGGCACCCTCTCAATCCGTGTCCTTGAACAGTTTCCGGTTAATCCAGTACCGTTCGATCGTATAAAACGAATTGGTCGCCCATTTGTTGACGCCGGGCAGGGGCCACGCCACACGGGCGCGGATAACCCAGTTACTTGTAGGCAACGCGCCCGGAGTGATCTCCCAATTCTTCTGTGCCACACCGCCTCCGTACCAAACATTCGTTGACTCGCTCGCAAGTACATTTTCCCATTTGTTCGTGTATTTTGGATACGCATTTGAGAAATCCAGAGGAGTCGTGAACTCGTTGAATTTGTTCCACACGGTGTCATAGGCGATCGCGTCCGCCGCCAACTGCCACTTGACGTTCGAGGCCATGCGCTGGCACACATACAGGGTTTCGAGCATGGTAAGGAACAGGAGCAGCGAGATCGTCGAAGCGAACAATACTTCGGTCAGCGTGAACCCGCCTCTTCGCGAAGTCACCGGCACGCCTGTCGTCGCTCCAAATATCTTCTCCCATCCGACCATGCTGCTTTTCATAAAACTCCTTGATGCGGGACACAAGGTTCCACCCCATTGTCGCGCCACGTGCAGGGCTCGCCCCATAAGATGTGCGTCATCGGTTTTCGCGTGTGGTCACTCTCCTCTCCCAACGCCCATGCGAAGCCAGCCGGGCAAACTCACCGACTAGGGTTCTTTGCTTAAATCGTTCAAACTCAGCATGCCCTTGGAGTCGACCTGAGACGGAAGGTATGGCTCTGTGGCGTAAAGCCTCTTGGCGTTCATTTTCTGCAACAGATCTCGCAACTGGATGACGGCATCGTAACACAGGTCGATCATCGCCTTGAGGGGATGATCGTCAGTCATTGCCTCCATTTTCATGATCTCGATGCTGGTCAACAGCACCGTGGCCGGCTGCCCCAGAGAGTGGCACACCCCGGCCAAGCTTTCCATCATGATCCGATCTCTCTCGACCTGATACTCGGCGATCTCAGCCCGCCGCCGGTCTGCAGTGTCGCGCACTGAAAGCACCGTCCCGCGCAGCTCCTGATCTTCGTTGATGTCGGGGACGGCGGAAATCGTCAGCCAGATCGTCTTCGCGTCGGAGATCATCTGCTGCTCTCCCGACCACGCGAGACGCTGCCCGATGTTCGCCAGCATCGGCTCGATCACGCTCCTGTTGTCGAACCAGACGCTCAGCGGC
>CAYSXF010000162.1:0-7691 GCA_964434815.1 uncultured Lentisphaeraceae bacterium | reverse complement strand
TACACCTCTCTATTCGTCGGCAGCGTCAGATGTGTATAAGAGACAGCCGCAAATGAGTTTGGCTTTGCTGCCGTTGAAGATCACGCCGCCCTCGCCGGGGAGCTTCTGGTCGTCGGGCAGTTCCGTGGGGCGCGGCGGGCGCGTGCCTTCGTACCAGGTGAGCTTCAGCGGAGGCTTGCCGCCCTGCGCGGCGAACTGGAACGTGATGATGGCGGAGAGCGGGTGGATGTCCGGATTCAGGGCGCACGAGGTCGCATCGACCGAGACCGGCATGCGCTGTCCGAGGATCGTGAAGACCGAATCCAGAGTGTGCGCGCCGCGGTCGCCCATCATGCCGTTGCCGAAGTCCCACCAGGCGCGCCAGCGGGCGGGGTGATAGGTGGGATGGTAGTCGCGCACCGGCGCCGGGCCGAGGAAGAGATCCCAGTTGAGCGTCTTGGGCACGGGCTCGCCCTTCTCGGGTTTGCGTCCGAGCAGCGTGCTCCAGCCGGCGTGGCCCCACGGGTAATACGACAGGTCGCACCAGGCGTCGATGCTCTGTAAGTCGCCGATGCCGCCTGCGGCGATCCACTCGTTGATCAGGTAGAAGCCGGGACTGGCGTGGCCCTGAATGCCCATCTGCGTGACGACGTTCTTCTCCTTGGCGAGACGCATCAGCTCGCGGCACTCGAAGACGTCGTGGCAGAGCGGCTTCTGCACGAAGACGTGCTTGCCGGCCTTGATGGCGGCAGCGGCGATCAAGGCGTGCAGATGATCCGGCGTGGCGATCATCACCGCATCGAGGTCCTTCTGCTTTGCGAGCAACTCGCGGTAGTCGGTGAAGAACGCCGCCTGCGGATACTTGGCGACGACCGGCGCGACATAGGCAGTGTCCACATCGCACAGAGCAACGATGTTATGCCCGGCAGAGGCGATCTGGTGCAGGTTGTTCTGGCCCATGCCGCCGAAGCCGATGCCGGCGACGTTCAGTTTCCCGTTAGCGCCCGGCTTTGCGCCTTGGGCGAAGATGTGGCTAGGCAAGACCGAGATCGTGGCAGCGGTCGCCAGAAAGTTGCGGCGTGTGGTCGTCATAGGCCAAACCAGTCCTTTCGTGTTCAGTGGTGCTAAATCGTCACCCACTGCTTGCTGGCGGCAGAGGAGAGCACCGCATCGCAGACTTTGGTGGTTTCAAGGGCGTCGCGGAAACTCGGCGTGGCCTGTTCGCCCTTTTGCAGCGCCGTGAGGAAGTCCGCAACCTGATGCACGAAGCTGTGCTCGTAGCCGATCTGCAGGCCAGGCACCCACCACTTGCCCATGTAGGGCTGGTCGCCGTCGCTGACATGGATGTTGCGCCAGCCGCGCACGACCGAGTCGTCGGCGTGGTCGAAGTATTTCAGGCGGTGCAGATCCTCGAGATCCCATGCGATGGAAGCGTGCTCGCCGTTGATCTCGAACGTGTAGAGCGCCTTGTGGCCGCGGGCGTAACGCGTCGACTCGAAGATCGCCAGCGAGCCGTTCGCGAAGCGTGCGAGGAAGGCGCAGGCGTCGTCGATGCCGACCTTCTCAACCTTGCCCGTGAGCGTGTGCTTGCGCTCTTTAATGAAGGTCTCGGTCATGGCTGTGACGGAGGTGATCGGGCCGTTGATCCAGATCGCGGTGTCGATGCAGTGCGCGAGCAGGTCGCCCGTGACGCCGCTGCCGGCCGCGGCGACATCGAGGCGCCAAAGCCCTGTGCCGCCCTGCGGCAGGTCGGGCGAGATGGTCCAGTCCTGCAAGAAGTTCGCGCGGTAGTGAAAGATGCGCCCGAGGCGGCCCTCGTCGACGAGGTTCTTGGCGAGCGTGACGGCTGGCACGCGGCGGTAGTTGTACCACACGGTGTTCATGACGCCGGCCTTCTCGACGGCCTTGCACATCTTCAGGCCTTCGGCGGTGTTGCGGGCGAGCGGCTTCTCGCAGAGCACCATTTTGCCGGCCTCGGCCGCAGCTTTGGCGATGGGCAGGTGCAGGTCGTTCGGCACGCAGATGTCGATCGCGTCGATGTCGTCGCGCGCGACCAGCTTGCGCCAGTCGGTCTCAGTCGAGGCGTAGCCCCACGTGTCGGCGAAGGCCTTGAGCTTGGCCTCGTCGCGGGCGCAGGCGGCCTTGAGGACCGGGCGGTAGCCGAGATCGAAAAAGTTGTTCACCCTGCGATAGGCGTTCGAATGGGCGCGGGCCATGAAGCCGTAGCCGATCATGCCGATGTTGAGTTTCTTCTGAGCGGGCATTGTAAATTTTCCTTTCCGATAGAATCGATGAAATCGACGGAATCGATTGGATCGAATCGCTCGATCCCCTCGATTCCATCGAAAGTTGCGTCACTCTTTCCAGCCGTGGGCGCTGCGGACGTCGATCATGGCGGACAGGATCGAGTTCCACGTTTCGGGTTTGTACATCACGTCGTTCGGGAACATGCAGCCGTCCCAGCAGAGGTGGCGGATCTTGCGGGTCGGCTTGCCGGTCTCGTCGCGAAGCCACTGGCCAGCGGCCCACGCGATGTCCAGCTTGCCGTTCGGATCGGTGGGCAGGCAGTGCCGCCCGGTCTTGTCGTGCGTGCCCTGACCCTTGACCGTGGCGTCGTTCTGCGCGACGTGGAAGTCGATCGTCCACGGCCGCAGCAGACCTGCGAGCCGGGCGTAAGCAGTTTTGAACGCCGCGGTGTCGCTCCAGTCGAACTTTTCGGGAACGAGCCGGTCTTCCGGCGCGTTATAGCCGAGCAAGTAAAGCAGCGTGTGGGCCATGTCGGCCTGGAATCCCAGCGTTTGGGGGCGTCCCACGCCTTCGAGCACGTGCAGCATGGTGCGCCAGGAGTGCATGCCGCCCCAGCAGATCTCGCCCTCGGCGGCCAAACGCTCGCCGTACTTCTCCGCGACATCGCAGGCGCGCGAGAAGGTGTCGATGATGAGCTTCGTGTTGCCAGCCGGATCACGTGCCCAGTCTGACGGCGAGCCCGCCGAGTCGATGCGGATCACGCCGTCCGGGCGCACGCCGAGGTCGCGCAGCTTCTTGCCGATGATGCAGGACTTGCGCACCTGCGTCACGAACTGGTCGCGTGCGGCCTGGTCACCGAAGGCGGTGCCGCCGCCCGCGGGCGGCCACACCGGTGCGACGAGCGAACCGGCCACGAGGTTGCGGCTCTTGAGCGTGTCAGCGAGCTTCTTGAGGTCCGCGTCCGCGGAGTCGATGTCCACGTGCGGGGCGCACAGGAACAGGTCGACGCCGTCGAACCGCACGCCGTTCACTTCGGCGGCCGCGGTCAGGTCGATCATGGTCTGCAGGCCAATGAGCGGCTCGGGGGTGCCGGGGCCTTTGCCGACCACGCCCGGCCAAGTGGCGTTGTGAAGCTTCGGGAAATTGTTGCTCATTTTTTACCTCCCACTTCCGGAGCGCCCGGATTGACTTCGGGGCCGAAGTAACGCAGCATGACCAGCGGTTCGGTCTTGGAGGTGTTCTCGAAGACCACGCCCGCGCGGGCGGCCTCATCGATGACAAACACCTCGTCGTCGGTCAGCTCGTGGAAGCGGATCAGGTTGGGGCTGCTGAGGAGCTGGCCGTTGATGCGGCCCTTGCCCTGCACGGTGATGAGACCATAGGCGCCGCCGTCTTTGATCGTGCATTTGGCGCCCGGCAGGACGGTCAGCTCCTTGGCCGTGACGCACTGCCAGCCCTTGATGCGGCCGTAGCAGATCCACTTGTCGAGGTAGCCTTCCTCCGCCGATCCGCCCGCCAGCACGGGTTCAAGGTAGTGGTTCTTGTGGAAACTCGGGTCGGTGTTCTGCTTCCAGTCGAGTTGCTCGACGATGTAGTCGAGGTCGTATTTTTTCTCCGGAGGAACGTCTTTGACCAGCAGCGACCACGGGACTTCGCGGCCTTCGACCAGGCTCTGGTACATGCCGAAGACATCGGAGCCCCACTGCGGCTCATAGGTGCAGAGCGAGCCGGGCGCATGCAGCACGCAGGGCGGCACGATCCAGCCGGTGCCGGGCTTGAGCCTGTAAGCCTGAGAGATGTCGAGGATGCCGTTGTCGCCCTTGTTCCAGTTCTCGAGGCAGCGGCGAACCTGGGCCTTGGTGGTGCCGGGCACGAGGCCGAAGAAAGTGTAGGGGAAGTTGTTGCCGACGTTGTTGTGCTGGGGAGGGAAGTAGTAGGTCTCGGGCTTGCCCTCCTGGCCGATCAGCTTCGCCTGCTTGGCGTTCTGGTGGATGTGGTGGGGGATGGGGCCCATGTTGTCGAAGAATTTGCTGTAGACTGGCCAGCGGCTGTACTTGGCCCAGATATCCTTGCCGACGGCGGTTGCGCCGAGTGCGGCGACCGTGTCGCGCAGCAAGAAACGCTGGCCCTTGAAGACGACGTAGCTCAGGCCCTCGTCCGGGACGCGGCCTTCGTTCGCGGCCTCCGTGGTGGAAGCGAACCAGCGCTCGTCGATGCCGCCGCGGTTGAGCCCGTAGGCGTAGAGATCATCGGGGTGCAGCTTGATGCGGCGTCCGGGATGGAGGAACGAGCGAGGCACCCAGTTCGGCGCGAGGCGCAACACGCCGTTGCCTTGGTTGAGCGCCGCATCGGCCACGGCCTGCACGTTGGTTGCGACGGTCTTGAGATCGGTCACGGATTGAATCTTCATGGCAACTCCCTTGTGTTTCGCGTAGGGCGCATCACGCCGCCATCGCGTTTAACCATTCCATACGCATATCTTAGATACTCCCTCTATCCGCGTCTTGTAAACCATGGCGCATTATGTGTAAAGAATCCGCATGGGCCTTGCACGAAAGAGTCGGCTAATGGGTTTGCCGAACGAGGGTGCAGCGGGTACAATAAGACAATCTGAAAAGTGAGGATGCCGATGGAGACACCGATACCGAGTGAGCGGCTGCCTGATCTGCCGCCGGTGAGCAACTGGCGCACGACCGACCAGGACGAGATCAACCGGCGCAGGCTGAGGGCGGCCAGAGAGACCATGCGTTTTCGGAATCTGACGCCGGAGCAGCCGTTCTTTTCGAACTTCAGCGTCGAGTCCGCGAGCGGGCAGACCTATCAGGTGGAACTGCGCAGCCTCAAGCCGCTGGCCAGCTCCTGCACATGCGTGGATTTCCGGGTCAACGGGCTCGGAACCTGCAAGCACGTGGAGTCGCTGCTGCGCTGGCTCAGAAGCGATTCCACAGCCGCGCGGCAGGCCGAAGCCGAAGGTTCGCCGCGCATTGACCTGGTGCCGGACATCGCCACGGGGCGGCTGCTGGTGGAGCGGAACCTGAACCTGCTGCCGTCCGGCCTGCGCGCGTTTTTCGACATCACGGGGCTGGCGCTTCCCGAGTTCTCGAGGGGGGATGTCCTCGCCGCGTTCAACAAGTCCAGCCGTCCGATGGCGCGCGTCTCGCAGGACGTCGCGGCGTGGATCGGGCAGCAGGCGCGCAACGAAGAGCGCATCCGGCTGCGGCGCGCCTACGAGCAGAGCGTGCGTTCGGGGCAGTACCCTGCGCACGAGACCAGGCTGCCGCTCCTGCCGTACCAGCGCGAGGGCATGCTGCATCTGGCTTTCACCTAACGCGCGCTGCTGGCGGACGAGATGGGGCTCGGCAAGACCGCGCAGGCCATTGCGGCGGCGGCGCTGCTGCACCGCCTGGGCAAAGTCAACCGCGTGCTGGTGGTGGCGCCCGCCTCACTCAAGACCGAGTGGGAGGAGCAGATCCGGCTCTTCACGGAACTGCCTTACCAGATCGTTTTCGGCGAACGGGGCGCGCGCAAAACCGCGTATGAGCAAGCGCCTTTCTTTACGCTCACCAACTACGAGCAGATCCTGCGCGACGGCGCGCTTATCAATTCCGTTCTCAAACCGGACTGCGTGATCCTCGATGAGGCGCAGCGCATCAAGAACTGGGACACGCAGACCGCGCAGGCCGTCAAACGGCTTCAGAGCCGGTATGTGTTCGTGCTGACCGGCACGCCTTTGGAGAACCGCATCGACGAGGTGTACTCCCTGATGTCGATCCTCGACCCGCAGGTGCTGGGGCCGCTCTTCCGGTTCAACCGCGAGTTCTATGTGCTGAACGCCAGCGGGCGGCCAGAGGGCTACAAGAACTTGCAGCATCTGCGCGAGCGCATCAGACCTTACCTCTTGCGGCGGCGCAAGGCGGATGTGGAGAAGGAGCTGCCTGACCGCACGGACCGGACCGTCTTCGTGGGCATGTCGCAGGAACAGCGCACGCGCTATGCGGTTCACGAGGAGCGCGTGGCGCGGCTGGTGGCGCAGTCCCGCACGCGGGCGCTCTCGCAGCCGGAGTCGCAGCGGATGCAGCGCGAGCTTTCGATGATGCGCATGGTGTGCGACACGCCGTTTATTCTGGACGAGGCGTGCCGGGTCTGCCCGAAGCTGGACGAGCTCCGTAATTTGCTGGAGAGCGCGCTCTCCGCGCCGGACGTGAAGGTGCTGATCTTCTCGGAGTGGGAGCGCATGCTCTTGCTGGTTCAAGCGCTGTGCAGCCAGATGGGGCTGGCGTTCGCGTGGCACACCGGGTCGGTGCCGCAGCAGAAGCGGCGGCAGGAGATCCTGCGCTTCAAGAACGACCCCGCGTGCCGCGTGTTCCTGTCGACCGACACGGGCGGGCTGGGGCTCAACCTGCAACAGGCGAGCGTGGTCGTCAACTGCGACCTGCCGTGGAGCCCGGCGCGGCTGGAGCAGCGCGTGGCACGCGCGTGGCGCAAGAATCAGGTGCGCAACGTCACGGTCATCAATCTGGTCACCGAGGACAGCATCGAGGCGCGCATGGTGGAGACGCTGTCGCGCAAACGCGCGCTGGCGGAAGGCGTGCTGGACGGCGAAGGCAGTCTCGACAACCTGGCTATCGGCTCGGGGCGGCAGGCCTTTCTGCGGCAGTTGGAAAAGGTGGTGCGCGTGCCCCTGGCGGCAGCGCCTGCGCCGCACGCGCCGCTTGAAGCGTTGCGCGCGGTCGCTCCCGAATTGGGGTTCGCGGCCGCGGTGTCCGATCTTCTGGGAACCAAACTGGCGGCGTGCGAAGTGCGGCAAAACCCGCAGGGGCGGCCGGTTCTGCTGGTGGTCGCGGAAGGCGATATCGCGTCGGCTGCGGCGTGCGCCGAGCGGGCTTGTGCCGAGTGGTTCGGGGCTGAGGAAGGCGGACGGGCGCCCGTGGTGGAAGTGGTGGGGCGCGCCACGCATGAGGCGCTGAAACGGCTGGTCGCGCGGGGCGTGCTGTCCGAGCCCGAGAACACGGTGCGCACGCTCTACGCGGCCGGGCGCGGGCTGGCGCAGCCGCGTTTGGCGCCGGACAGCGAGAGGGCGCAGGTGCTGGAGTTGCGGCGGCAGGCAAAGGCAGCCTACCGGCGGGCGAAGCAGTTGGTCGCGAGCTTGTCTTTCGACGAGGCCCGCCGGCCGCTGGAAGAGTCGGTTGTGCTGCTGGCTCGCGCCTATGCGGTGCGGCGGCGGTTCGCCGAGCCGCAAGACGTGCGGCAGGCCGTGTCCGGGCCGTTTGCTGGGCTTTGGGGCGACACGCTGCCGGCTGTGGAGGAGCTGCTGGCAAGCGACGGTTCGCCAGTGTCGGTGGCCCGCGCGTTGGGCACCAAATTCGGGGCGTAAGCGCGAAGAGGCATGAATTAGCGCATAAATAGTGCTATAGGCTTACCTTTGATAAAAAACTAGAATCATCAAACCCCTTGTCACCGGTAGT
>CAYSXF010000161.1:0-7713 GCA_964434815.1 uncultured Lentisphaeraceae bacterium | reverse complement strand
GCATCACATGCCGGTCTGTCGCGATGAACTGCGGGTTAGGCTCCGCCTCATGCACGGACAGCATCCGCGCCTCGCCTGGGCGCACGTCCTGCACGAGCACGTCCGCCCCCTTCAGTTTGCCAGCCAGTCGGTCGTTCCAGAAATCGTAAACATAATACGTTTTGGCGGAATCAAGCCCGAGCGCGCCGGACGCCTGCTCGCCCGAAAGCGGCACGGCGAACGTCTCCGCCCGGCAGGGCAAGGACGTGTTGAACAGCGTGAGCTGGTGCCAGCCGGGCGCAACGGCCTTGTCGTAAACGCGCGGAAAGCCGCCGCAGACGAATGCGTCCACCGGCCGTGCGCTGCACTCCGGCACGCTCGGATAAGGGAACGTCCGCGAGAGGTCGTGCAGCGTCTCCTTGGACAATTCGCGGAACGAGTTCGCCGTCAGCAGCCGGCTCGCCGCCACGTACGCCATCGTGAGCATCATGCGCCGCCCGTCCCGATCCGAGCCGCTCCAGCCCTCGCACCTCCAGCCGTTGTTCAGTTCCTTCGAGTCCATGTCATAGCTGAGGACCACGCGGTTTTTGTACCACCGCAAGCCGCTGCGCGAGACCAGGGCGGGCGACACCTTGTCGGTATCGCCCGATGTCCTCTGGGAGTCGACGATGCCCAACAGCAGGTCATTGTTGGGGTTATTGATGCAGCGCTCGTGAATGCGCGCCTGCGGCCCAATCCCCTCGCGGATCTTTTTGAAGAACATCCGGTAAGCGGCCGTGGCAGTCATTTTGGGATCGGCATACCCGCCCGCGGAAAGTTGGCGGCTCCACAGCTCGTCGCAGTAGTCCACCATCAAGCCGTCAAGGTTCCCTTGCAGCGCGGCGAACCGGGAGCGCACGTGCTCCTGAACGGCAGGCTTGGAAAGATCCAGACTCTGGCTAAACTTGCCACCGATGGTCCAGTCGGGATGGGAAGACTTGAACGCGCTGCAGATTCCGATGTTCGTGCTCCACGTGGTCGGCTGGATATAGGTGAAGGCGAGGCACCCCTGTTCATGCATCGCTGCGCCCAACTTCGCGCTTGTGGCATAGGGCTCCGTGTACAAACCGTGCAGGCGCCAGTGCTCGTCGTCCCACCATCCCTGCGGATTCTGTTCTGTGTAGTTGTCCGGCACCAGCCGCACCGCTGCCCGCGCGTAATTGAGAAAACCGCTCTTCCGCATTTCACGCGCCTCTTCGACCATACCCGCCGAGGTGTTGATCTTGTATGTGCTTTTCTCGGGGTGATCCTGCGCCCCGCGCGTATGCCATACACCGGCATACCAGGCGCAGACGGTCGGGAAGTCGTACAGGTTCGGTTCCGCATGCGTGGCTTTACGCAGTTGCCACGCGTAGCGCTCAAGCGCCTCGAACGGGTCGGCCGTCGAGACGTCCACGTAAAAGGTGTCGTCAGGGAAGCAGGTCTCGCCCGGCTCCGTGCGTCTGCCCACCGGGTCGCGGGCCTCCAGCGTGGGCTCCGCCGAATCCGCGTCGCTTTCCTTCCCGCACACGGCGCGCCCGTCCGGCCACACCGGCCGGACCTCGTCCGCGCCCTCTTTTTCCCATAGCCAGACTTCGCTCACAACGATGTTCGGCGCGTTCGTGATGTTGGAAAAAGCCAATTCGAGGCTACCGCTTTCGCAGGCGCTGGAGGGCAGCGGAAACGCGTACTCTTTAGGGCCTTCGCGCGAGGGAAGGGCGATGGAGCCGGCCAGCAGCGTCGCCCGGCCATTCTTCCCGATCGCCTCGACGCGCCCCCTGCGCCCATCGGCGTTGGCGTCCCACCAGGAAAACCCGAGTACATAGCGGTTCGCCGGGTTGAGGCCGCTCACGTTGAACCGCACCGCCTTTTTATCGAAAACCACCGTGGCCAAAGGCGCAGCAACCTGTTCTGCGCTGAATTGATAGGGCTCCCCCTGCGCGAGAGCAAGGGACGGAGAAGACGTTGTTGCCCTGGGTTCCTTGTCGGCGGGTTCGCCGCAGTCGAGATAGGCCGACAACCGAAAGCCGGGCAACGCCTTGGCCAATT
Source organism: uncultured Lentisphaeraceae bacterium (assembly GCA_964434815.1). GTDB lineage: Bacteria > Verrucomicrobiota > Kiritimatiellia > RFP12 > UBA1067 > CAYSXF01. The sequence goes on along the minus strand of CAYSXF010000161.1, from coordinate 5,667 downwards.
CCGCCCGCCGCCAATCGGCACCGCCCGAACGGGTGGAGGCCCACTTCGTGAACTCGGACGTCTTGAGGGCACCCAGAACCAGAGACCGCCGCACGCCGCTTTGCTTGAGCGTGAGCAACAGCGCGTTCGCGCTTTCCGCGTGCGGCGAGCGGAGCACGCGCGGATCGTTCGCGCCGGACTGGGAAGTCAGCGTCCGAGTTTCGCTCCATTCTCCGCCTGCGAACGCCGTTCCACCGGTCATCGGGCGGAACCGCCGCACGCACAGAGCCTCAGAGCCGGTGTTCTTCCAGCCGCCGCGCAGAACAACTTGCGGCGTCCCCTCGTATACGCGGACCTCCAGCAGAAGCGACGGCCGCCCCTCTGCCGCGCACTCCACGGAGAGAGTCCGGGCGTCGCCCAGTTCGTCCGAAGCCTTTCCGAGCCGCGCGGTCCGCACGTAAGCCGCATCCAGCATCGACCATTCGCCGACCTCCGCATGTGCGCCGCGAACACACACACGTCCGGTGAGCTTATCCGCGATATCATACAGCCCGCTGGACAGATCGAAGGTCACGCGAACGTCCGCGTTTTCGATTTTTTCAACAGCGGCGCGAGCATCGGCGGCCAGACAACTGGCAAGAACGAATCCGGCAATATTTCTACCACTCATTTTTCACTCGTTTCTTTCTCGAAATCTCACACTGATTGCTGAGCATCCAGCATCACTCATCTACGGCCACGGCCGAGACGACTGCGTTCGCACCGCCGGTCCTGACGACGGAAAACCGGACGTGGCCCATGACCTCGTAGCGTAAGTACACCCCGCCGTCGAACGCGTCGAGCCGACGGGTGTCGTAGACTTCATCGGTGCGCGGGTTCAGGGCGGTGACTTGGATTGACCGGGCGCCTTTGCCGTCCCAGTCCAGAAAGTAGAGCGCGATCTTTTTCGGCCGGTCGCCCTTCACCCCGACATCGACGTCCAGGTCCGAGCCATAGTGGCAGGCTGCGATGCGTTCGGCGCCGCCGGGCTTCTGAAGCGCGTTGGGCGCCGTCGATTTATCCGCCCAGGTGCACGGCGTGCCGCCCATCCTAACGAAAACGCCCCCGGGCAGATACGAGCCGGCACCTGCGAGGCTTTGCCCGCTGCCGCCGTAAACGCCGATCCAGTTGCCCTGGGTGGCACGGTCTTCGCCTTTGAAAACCAGCGCGGCCTTGGCATCGAAATCGTCCAGCGGATTCGGCTCCTGGTTGATGAACACACCCACGCCCTTGCCGATATCCCCTGCGGAAGCCGAAAAAAGGAAGTCAGCGGAACCCGAAACCTCATAAAGAAGGTACGTTCCCTTCTCGCGGGCGGCGACTGTCCGCACATCGAAAATCTGGCCTGTGCCGGGATCCACGGCCTTGACCGTGACGGCGGTTCCCTGCTGTGGTGCGCACGGGAGATACAGGCAGACCGGTTTGGGTCCAGGTCCAGGAACGGTGACTGAGATCCGACTTGCGGCCGCTGTCACGCGGGTATTGCGGGGCAGCATCACGTCCCCGCCTGACAGCCAGTGGCCGCCCGCGCCGTAGACGCCCTTCCATGCCTGTCCGGTCTTTTCGTCGGTCGCTGTGAAAACAGCATGCCCGGCAGAGGTCGGCGCCAGCGGCGCGGCGGGATCGCGGAGGATGTCGAGCGCGACCGTGCGACCGGCATCAGGAACCTTCACCCGGACCATGAAGCAACCCGTCAGCTCGTCGGCGAAATAGCCCCAGCCCTGGGTTGCGGCGGCGAGTTGTTCCAAGGTCTTGAATGGCTTCAAGGCGTGCCCGTCCAACCGCACGGCCGCTGGATTGGCGGGGCTGTATATGTCGAGCACGAGCGTGCGGGCACCCGGATTGAAACGGCCTGTCCGCGCGTTGACTGTGACACGCACGGCGGAATCCGATTGCGCACAGTCGATCTTCGTCGTGCAGTATTCGCCGGCCTGATAGTTCCGCGTTTTGCCGTCATCCTCGTAGAGTGTGGTGCTCGACGTTCCTGCCGGATAGATCAGCAGCGTCAGCGGATCCATGGGTTTTTCATCCATGTAGCGCATCGTCGGCATCAGGGGGATGATGGCGCCAGCTTTGACAAAGATCGGATATTCGTCGACAGGCGGCTGGAACGAGGCGAGTTTACAAGGGCCGTTGAAAACTTTCCCATTGAAAAAGTAATGCCATTTCCCTTCCGGCAAATACACGGTTCGGGACGCGTGATCATACAGCGGCGCCATCAGCAGCCAGTCGCCGACCAGGATCTCGTCGCTGGCATAGGTCTCCTGATCGTTGGGATAGTCCAGCAGCAGCGCGCGCCAGTCGGGGGCGCCCGTGGTGTGCGCCTGCCAGGCCATGGTGTAGAAGTAAGGGATCAGACGGTAATGCAGATCCAGAAACTTGCGGAATACGCTCTGCACCTGCTCCGACCATTCCCACGGCCGGTGACAGGGGATCTGTTTGGGTATCCACGCATTGCATTGGCTGATGGGATTCAGAAAGTTGGCTTTGACTCCTGCGAGGAACGTCGCGTCGGATTGGCCATGCAGCTCCGCACCCGCCATATCGTGGGTGGAATGCGCAACGCCCACCAAGCCGTTGCAAAGGTTCGCCAACACCGTGGCCCGGCGATAAGGCAGGTCGCCCATCCACGGATAGCCGAACCGCTGGCATCCGGCAGAGCCGCCGCGAGCGCAGAGAAACCCGCGGCGTGAATCCTGGGCTTGCGTGATCTCCGTCACCGCCTGATAGAGGTTGAACTGGAACCGGGGCGACCATCCGTCGTCGGTCTCGTCGATCCAGAACCAGTCCACGCCGTTGTCGAGCAGGCGGGACTTGACCAGCGCCTTGAATCCGGCCCAGTCGGCATACGGCGGCACGCGCGGCTCTGGCTTGCTGTCCTTGAACGTGCCGGGCGAGCAGACATCGTAATAGAAGCCGAACAGGCCGTTCAGTGCGTGGATGCGCCGGCCGGTGGACGCCACCGCAGCAATCTCACCGGCGGTCTCGACACGCTGGTCGGTGAAGGTGATACAGGAGTCGATCGGGTAGCCGCGCTTCACCCATTCCGGAAACGCTTCCTCGGTGGTGATCGGCGTGCCTTGGACCAAATACTGGAATCCCAAGAGTTTCTTCGGCGGCATCGGCGGCTTGCCGGTAATGCCGGTGTACAGATCGATCATGCGCCGGCAATCCGGCCCATAGATGAAGAACAGATCGAGCCGGCCCTGCTTCGCTGTGTTCTCGATGACGAACGGATCAGTCATGGCGAACCGCGTGTTCTTGCTGTCCTCGTTATGAAAGAACAGGGCGTATCCGGCCGTGCTCATGATGAAAGGAACCGCCCAGCCGTCGCCATTCCTGTCCTCCAGTCCGACTGTTTCCCCCCGGCGGTCGAGCGTGGTGGCAACTCCGCCCTGGTACTGGAGCCCGAAGAAATGCTCGGGGCGTCCGCAGGCGTCGCGCTTGAAGCAGGCTTTGACATCCGTGTCCAGCGACTGCCCCGGCACCGTGGAGGCTAGCACCGTGGTCCCGTCGGATTTGAGGAACTGGAGACCGAACGGTTTCTTTCCGATGCAGACGCTCAAATCCGCCGTGCGGATGACCACGCGGTCGGCCGCGTCATCGACCCGCAGCGTCCGCGGCCCTTTCTTGAACTGCATCAGCCCCGGCTGGATCATATAGGCGTTCGTTGAATTGTAATAGGAGAACCGGCCGTCGCTGGAGAGCCAGATCCGGACCACGCTGTCATCCCAGACTTCGAACCGGACCGCAGGACCGCCGCACTGTACGGTGATGTTCTGGCCATCCCTGACCACGCCCGTCACGTCGCCGAGAGGCGCCGCCCACAGGTGGGCCGCCGCTCCGAAGACAGCGGCCATACATAATGAAACATCACGCCATTTCATGACTGAAACTCCTTCAAGCAAACTCTCCTCCCCAACGTGCCCTGCCGCGTTCCGCGTCCATTTCAGAAACGGAAATTCTGCACAGCATCAACATAAGCTTCCACGTTTACCCACGGCACTTCTGGCTCCAGCATATGCGTGGGACAGCAGAAGAGGCCGCCCTTATCGCCGGCAATCGCGAGGTTGCGCCGCACCTCGTCGCGCACCTGCTGCGGCGTGCCATAGGGCATGAGCCGCTGCGTGCCGATCGTCCCGTTGAACGAGAGGCGGTCGCCGTACTTCGCGTGCAGCTCTGAGAAGTCCATGCATTCGGGCTGCACGGGGTTCAGGATATCCACGCCGGCCTCGATCAGGTCGTCGATGAACGGCAGCACGTAGCCGCAGGAGTGGTAGCTGATCAGGATATCGGGCTTCGCCGCTTTCGCCGCCGCGATCACCCGGGCGAGGCGCGGCTTGAGCCAGGTGCGGTACATCTCGACGGACATCATGGCCGAACTCTGCATCCCGATGTCATCGCCCAGCCCCAGAATGTCGGCACCCGCCTCGGCGAACTTCCTCGCGCGGTAGCAGGCGCGCTCCGTGATCGTGTCGAAAAGGCTGGCCGCCATGGCCTCGTCGCACGCCATGTCTACAAAGAGATTCTCCATGCTGCGCAGATACCACGCCGTCTCCCAAATCGTGCATTCGGCCCAGACGAAGACCGCCAGCCCCTTGGAGTGAATCGCATCCATTTCGGGTTTGAGGTAGGAAAAGTCCAGACGCTCGAAGTCCGGCCACGGATAGGTCTCAAGCTCCAAGACCGATGCGGCCAGCGCGAGCGGATGGTGCATGCGCGTCATGTGATGCGCACCCGGGCTCTCCTCGTGCGCCACACCCCAGCCGTCGAACTTCACTGCGTGCTTGAAACCGTCCGGGTAGTACCGGCGCCAGTCGGCTGCATCGCGCCCGGGAATGCGCCACACCTCGTCGAAGTTCCACGCGAAGCCCGGGTCGTAGATGATCCGGTAAGGCGCGCCGAAAAAAGCGAGATAGTCGCCGCCCGCCTCCGGGTGGCGGCGCTCGAACTCACTCTTCAGAGCCGGGCAGAAATGCATGCTTATTGGCGCGGTCTCGTATCCTTGCCGACGGTATAGACTCAACAGATTCTCTCGCGGTGTCATCCTTATTGCTTCCTTATTTCCAATCGCGTCAATCGATAAACACGCCCGAAACTGTCGCGTTATATCCGGCGGTTTTTTTGAGCACGAGGTTGACCTTGCCGTTGACGACCCACGTCAGGTACACGCCGCCGGAGGTCTCTTGCCGCGAAGCCGCCTGCCGGTCTAGCAAGCCTTCAGCATCAAGGACCTCTGCTTCCAGCGCGCGCCCGTTGTGATCAAAATCCAACACATACACGGTCAGGCGGTAGGGCTTGCGGTCAGGTGGAACGACCGTAAAAGAAAGTTCGTTCTGATTGTGCCAACAGGTGGCGATTCTGTTTGTCGTCCCGCCTGATGGCGTCACAAGGACACGCGCATCGCCGGTGCCGCTCCGCCACGTACATGCCGAATTGTCGATGGACTGCAATTCATAGCCGTTTTGCGGCTTCAGTTCACTGACATTCGGAATCCACGCCGATTGCTTGCCGAAACGGCCCTTCCATTGACCTCCTGCGGACGTATCTCTGTGATCGAAATGCGCCACCGACCGCTCGCCCCCCTCCACCGTTTCTGCCGGACACCAAGCAAGCGGCAAGACGAGCGAGTTGATGCCGTCTGCTGCG
>CAYSXF010000160.1:6227-7777 GCA_964434815.1 uncultured Lentisphaeraceae bacterium | reverse complement strand
CGACTCCGCCAGGGCCAGCAGCGCGTCATCCAGCTCGTTCAAGAATCGGCTCAGCGGCGAGTTCACCTCCACAGGCGTATCCAAATCGGGCTCGCTCCACGCCTCCTCCTCGACCACACCACTCACAATCGGAAGCGCGGGCGGCGTGAATTGCAGCCCGTCGAGCGCGAGGTTCAATGCCCCAGCCTCGCGCCGGTGCAGGGCCATGGGAAACACGAACATCCCCAGCACGGTTCGTGTGGCGCGGCCCACCAACAGGGCACCCGCCAGCGACGGAGCCGCCAGACGTTCCAACTGGCGGATCGCTGGCTCGGTCAGATCGTCAAAGCGCACTTCCAGCAGCAGCACCCGTTCCTGCGCGTCGGTCAGCGGCCAGACAAACGTTTGCCGAACTTCATCGAAACGTCGCTCGCCCCACTCGGCGGGCTGGAGCAGTGCCTCCGAGGGGATGTCAGAGATCATCTCGGTGTGGCGGTTGTAGGCATAGAGCCGCAGCGAGCGGCTCCGTCCGCTCTCGTCGGCGAAAACCACGCCCGCATCCCCGCGCAGGTTGCCGAGGCGCTTCGGGTCGGGCACGAGATCTTTGAGTGGTACAGCGGCCTCTAGTGTGTAGAAGCCGTTGCCGCGACGGACGGCGACGCGCGCTGAAGCGAGCTTCCGGATGAGGTCGAAACGGGCTTTGCCGATCACATTCTGAGACGACGTGCCGGGAACAACAGGCCGGTAGAGCACGGCGATAGGCTGGCCTTGAAAGAGACTGAAGAGCAAACGCAGATCGCCCGGCGCAGCGTCGCGGCGGTGCGGCACGGCCTGCGGATCGGTCTCCAGCATCAGGTCGGCGCAGTCGCCCGTTGCGAAAAGCGTCTGCCAATCGCCGCCGTTGTTGACCAGTGGGCTGGGCTCGCGGACTTTGCAGGCGTAGTACAGGGTCATGGCATCGCGGCCGAGCGCGATCTCGGCGGTGCGGCCGTTGCCGCCGGCGAGCGAGACGCCGCCGGCGAGAGACGATTCGGAAAGATCACCGTCAATGGTTGGTGGCACAGTGAGCCATGTCACTGCGAGCAGCGGCTTCGGCGGCGTCTTCGGTTTCGGACGGGCGCGCAGCGCGGCGGCGCTTTGCACATCAGCTTCGGTGAGACGGTAAGCCGCTTCAAACCGGCCGACCGACTCAGGCTCGAGCCCCTTGATCCGAAAGATGTGCTCGCCTTGGTTGCCGCCGTTGACGAGCAGAAGCTGACCTTCCGCTGTCTGGTGGTAATAGGTGTGCGACTCGCCCCAGCAGGCCGTCGGACCGAGCTTGGTCGTGTTGTCCAGCAGCGTGCCGAGGTAGAGGCCGTCCGAGGTGAAAAGGTAGGGCCGGTAGTTGCCGTGATAGAGCGAGGTGCAGACCACGTCGCCGAGTTTTGGAATTTGAAAATCGTACATCGCATTGTTGGCGTGCAGCGGCGTGCCCTCGAAGCGTTTCGGCATGACTGACGACCAGAGCCGCTTGCCATCGATGTCGTAGCAGACCAGCGCGTCTGGGCTTTGGCCATATTCGTAGTTGAAGC
>CAYSXF010000160.1:0-6217 GCA_964434815.1 uncultured Lentisphaeraceae bacterium | reverse complement strand
AGTTGAAGCAGGCGATGAGCTTTCGGTCACCGGTGGCATGGACGCTGAAAATATTCTGGTCGCCGGGTTCGAAGGTGATCGGCCGCGCCTCAGCCATGTCGTAGAGCGGCGCACCTGCGGCAGTCCAGCCTTTCAGGTCGACGCGGCAGAGCGCGATGCGGTCACGATACTTTTCGGCGAAATAGAGGCTCCATTCGGGCGAGACGTCACCACCCCAGTTGCTCGATATCCGTGCATGCAGGCCGGGCTGGTAGGCGTCAGAGACGGTCTTGACCCAGTGCATTTCCTCGGGCTGGACGAGTCCGTCTCCGTTCATGTCGCTCCAGCTATAGGTGTCGCCGAGGTGGCCGCAGAAACAGGCGGGGAAATAGTTCTCGTACACGCGATAGCCGCCGCCATCCCCGACGAATGTCCCGGTTCCGTCGCCGTTGAGCCGCTGCTGCGGATCGCGGTGGACGACGCCGAAGGCCGCCACGGGCCGGTAGACGTCGCCGTCGCGTAGCATGATCGTCGTGATGCTGTGGTCGAGATTGAACACGGCGTATTCCCGGCCGTTTCGCAACAGCGTGCGCACCTGCGCGGTCGGGCCGAGATTGTGCCCGTTGGGGGTGAACGGGTCATCGAGGCTGCGCCGCCGGTACGCGATCGACATGGGCGCGTACGACTTGTGTGCCGCGTCGATTTTAAAGCGCGTGCCTTCGACGTTGACCGCTGTCGGATCACGCGGATCGATCCAGAAGTAGCTGCCGCCGGCGTAAGGCGCGGGGCCGATGCTGTCGCATATAAACTTGCCGCTCACAGCGTCCCACTTGCTGACGCGTTTCGGCGTGCCGTCGTCCTCCGCCACCCAGAGCTTGCCGTCGTCAGTGACCGCAAGGCCGCGCGGCACAAGCATGCCGTTCGGGTCCCAAGCTCCGAACCAGGGCCGTCCGCCCTCCTTGCCGATCGCGCGCAGAAAGCGTCCGTCGCGACCGAAGACCTTGACCTGGAACGACGCACCCCAGTCGCTGACGAAAAGGTAGCCCGCCTTGTCGGTGGCGACGCTGTGCGGCGCGACGAGTCCGGATGTGACGAGCGGCAAGACGGTTTTCGTTTCGAGCGCGACGCGCAGCACGCGGCGGCCGCTCACAACGAGCAGCGTGTGCTCGTCGGGCGCGCAAAGGCCAACCGGCGCTTCAACCGGAATCGTCTCGCCGGTCGGCTGGCCTGTGGCGGCATCGAGTACGAGCAGCTTGTTGTCGAAGAAGAGCGAGATATACAATTTGCCGCCGGCCGCGGCAAGACCGGTCGCGCCGTCGGGCTCGCCGATGTCGTTGCGGAAGTAGCGCGGCTGGCCGGCGTAGGTGGCAGGCGAGAAGGCTTTGCTGTTGCGCAAGTCCCACAGATACGAGACCTTCTCGAGGAAAGGCCAGGTCGCCACGCGCAAACGCGGGGTGTCGCGGGTGAACTTCACCGGCCGGCCAGTGCGTTTGTCCAGACACATCAGGGTTGCGCAACCGATGGCGTTCGTGCTGTCGTAGATACGGGAAGAACCGATCAGCTCCGGCCCGGAATAGAGCACGTAGAGCGTATCGCGGTCGAGCGCGAGCGACACGCAACGCGGGTAGAACGGCGCGCGCACCCCCCATTTCCTCTGGCCCGTCTCATCGAGCCCGATCACCGACCAGCCCAGCTCGCAGCCGGGCGCGGCGAGGAAAACCCATTTGCCATCGGTGGCCACGGCTTGCGGGTTGGACTCATCGCTGAGCCAGTCGCCTGCGTCGTCGGGCGTCGGCCACGGCGGGTTGCCGGGATTGCAGACCGTCATCTCGTAGACGTTTGCCAGCAGCCCGTGATAAGCGGCCTTGAGCAAATAATCACCCGCTGCCACAGGCTGGCCCCACTGGTCGAGGCCGTCCCACGGCTCGCGGTTGGCGCCGGCGAAACGGAAGTCGTCTTTCGCAATCCAGCGCAGCAGTCCGCCGCCCTGACCGAAGAGGCCGAGCGTGAGCTGGCCGTCCGCCGGCATTTGGTAAGGGACAGCGAGCCCGTCTGCCTGCCCGGCGCGAAGCTCTGTTGCGAATGCGAGCAACAAGATTGGGAGAACGGCATGCGTTTTCATATGGAACTCGGCGATCTAAGATGAACAAACACCTAGCGCACAATCTTGAGGTAGATTCTTTTCAGTTGCCGAAGGATCGACGCGAACGGCTTGAAAAGGACATGCTTATCAAGGAACGAAACCTCGTGCAGGTTGGTCATCGAGGGCCGCTGGTATCCAAGGTTCTTTGAGAAATAGTAGGCCTTTATCTTCGGGTTCTGTTTCATGAACGTGTTGAGCGCGCCATCGTAATGCATCGGCCCGCCGTCAGGATGTCCGGGCGGACGCGCCAGCACCTGATGGAGAAACTCAACGAGCCCGCCTAGAGTCTTCCCGTTGATCGCGTAGAAGTGCGCCAGCAGCATGGGCTGATCCACCGCTTTCCAGCAGGCCGATTTTGGATCGCTCTCCAGGGCGTGACCGAAATAGGCGATGTCCCAATCGAGGTCTTTCAGGGTCTCGGTCGCGATCGCGCCATGCTCGAGAATGTGCTTTGAGAAGGAAATGTCATCCTCCAAGACGAGGACGTTGTTCAACCCGTCGCGCTTGGCCTCTTCGATGACGGTCATGTGGCTGAGAAAGCAGCCCCTCACACCGGCGCTGGGAAACCCTTCGGCGGACGGAGGACAACACGCTGGAAAGTAATCCACTTTTTCGGTGTGTATCGGGAATCCGTATTTCGCAAACTCCGCGTCCGTCTCCTCACGACGGTCGCTACGCGAGGCCAAGTTGATGATCCGGGTGCGGTCAAAAAAGTCGATCATTGTCATGGGCTCATCCTTGTATCCATGTGCAGAAACGTAACACGGTTACTTCCGAAATGCAATCGCACGCTGTCGCGTCAGGAAATTGATCACTTGCCGCTCTGTTCGTGACAATATGCCTCATAGCGCTCTTGAATTCTTGCGGTCTTTTCGTCGCCTGCGTGGAACACGAAGCGATAGCGGAATGTGACTCTCTCTCCGGGCGCTAGTTTCATATCGCCCGTTCCCGCAGGTTTTTTCTCAAAGTGGTGTTCGCCCAGCGCGTTCGCTGCGAAGAGCCCATACGTGCGCACGTGCCACCACGTCGGATGGCGCGGATTCTGCGGATGGTCGAAGAGGGCGACGCCGACCGTTTTGCCGGTCACCGGCCCCGCATAGTCCACCCACTTCGCGCGTTTGCCCCAAGCGGCCTCGTCGCGCACCCCCTCGCTGGTGACGATGTGGCCGTGCCCGTTGGTTCCGCTGACGCTCATGGTCGCAGGCAAGCGGATGGCCATAGAGCCCTCTTTCGTGTCGCCGAGTTTCAGCTTGCCGTGCGAGGCGATCAGCGTGATCTCGTAATCGATCATGCGCACCTCCTTGTCGGCGTGAAAGCGGATGGTGCGCTCATCCGCGCAGACGACCATACCCGTGGGGCCGACCCAAGTGTTGAGTGAGCGGATGACGCCGACCTCTTTGCCCGAAGACAGCTCAAGAAACTTCTGATGGACCGTCTTGCCGAAGGCCTTCTGCTCAGACCAGAAGTCGATGCCGTTGATGTCGCCGTGGGCGAACCAGAGGCCCTTGTGGTGCACATGGTCGGTCGGCTCGTTGGTGGTCTTCACCATGGGCCAGTCGCGCGTCATCGGCGCACCGCCCGGCCCGATGACGGGATAGAGAAAAGGCCGCGCCACGTTCTGATAGTGGTATTCCGTGAACAAGTCGCCGCCGATCTCCACGCGCACGGTGCCGCCTGCTTCTTTGAGCACGACGCCCTCATCAGCAACCGCAGAAACGGCCAACCCAGCGACCACGATGCCAAGCATTCTCATTGGCTCTACCTCCGCCCCATTCAAAAGAGCTTACTGCATGATATGGCTTAAGTGTACCGGATGGCCCGTTTGGCCGCAAACTCCGTTTCGAAAAAATGGGTGTCTGCGTTCTTTCTTGTTCACACCACGCCGCGTATAATGACGGCAATAAAGGAGGCGGCACGACTGAACCCACCATGGGCGCCTCTGGTAGACGTCCTAGCAGCCTTATAGAAAGATCGCCATGCGGGAAACAAGTACAGGCATAACCTATCGAGTGTCTCTTTTGTTTGTTCTTGCCACTGTGGTGACGGGACGGACGGAGGTGGTCAATTGGCTGACGCGCGTCGACGACGGCGATGCCAAGCGCGCCGCATTCGAAGCCGACCGTGGGCCAAGCCGGTACAATGAGCATCAGGACGAAGGCTACACGCTTCTGCGCAAAGGGCGTGTCGCACAGGATGCCGCGGCGCCGACTGGCGCAGTCGCCACGATCACCATCGACCGCACCCAGACGTTCCAGACCATGATCGGCTATGGAGCGGCCATGACCGATTCTTCAGCTTGGGTCCTCATGCGGCTGAAAGAGCGTAGCCCGACTCTGTACGCCTTCACCCTGCAAAGGCTATTCTCGCCGACCGTTGGCGCAGGCTTCAGTCTTTTGCGTCTGCCCATGGGCGCTTCGGATTATACAGCCACCTCGAACCTTTACACGTATTGCGACGATCCGTCGCCCGATCTGCGCGGCTTCTCTATCGCACATGACCGCGAGTACGTCATCCCCGCGCTCAAAGAGGCGCTGGCGCTCAACCCCGGCATCCGCCTCATCGCCACGCCGTGGAGCGCGCCCGCGTGGATGAAGGCCAACGGCAGCCTCGAAGGCATTACCGCCGCTCAGAAGGCAGCGGGCGCAGCCAACCGGCTCAAGCCGGAGTGCGTGGTCCTCTATGCCGACTATTTCGTTAAGTTCATCGAGGCCTATCAGGCGGCGGGCATCCCGATCTGGGGAATCACGCTGCAGAACGAGCCGCAGTTCGATTCCGCCCGTTATCCCTGCATGCGCATGGACGAGGCTGACCAGATCGCGCTGGTCCGCGCGCTGGGCCCCAAGCTCACCTCAAGACAGCTTCACACCAAGATTTTCGTTCACGACCACAACTGGATCTTGCACCCGGACGACCGCAAGGTGATCGGCGGCGACGCCAAAATGGATCCGCTCGCCAGCGTCACAAAGATATTATCCGACCCCGAGGCGGGGCGCTATGTCGCCGGCAGCGCGTGGCACGGGTATGCGGGCGGGGCGAGCGACATGCGGCGTGTGTACAGCACGCTTCACGCGGCGTTTCCCGACAAGCAGCTTCTGTTCACTGAACTTTCGGGATGGGGCAAGAACCGCGGTGCGTGGTTCGGCGATGTCGCCTGGGGCATGGAGCGCATGTGGATGGGCGGGCCGCAGAACGGCTGCCAGGCCGCGCTGCAGTGGAATCTGGTTTTGGACAACAACTACGGTCCGACCTTGCGAAAGGACTCGGCTGCCACGGCGATGGTCGCCGTCAACACCGACCGCTGCGACGAGGTTCGTTTCGAGCGCGAGTTCTACGCCATGGCCCAGCTCTCCCTCGCGGCGCGGCCAGGAGCGAAGCGCATAGCGTCCACTCTCACGGGCCCGGCGGCGGGGCTCGACCTTGTGGGCTTTGTTCATACGGACGGCAAGAGCGCCCTCGTGGTCTTCAACAAAAGCAAGATTGCCCGCGCGTTTCGCGCGACCGACGGCCGCGCACGTTTCACCTACGAGCTTTCGGGTCGGAGCATCGTCACGCTGATATGGTAGTCGATGGGCTTCTCGGGCGCCTGTTGAACAGTTCGAGCAGGAGCGACTCTGCCTTTTTGGCCTCAAACCAGAAGGCCCCCGACACCATGGCCCAGCCGAACAGCAGCATGCCGAACGGGATCAGAAACAGGGGGTACTGCACCGCCCGGCCAGTGAAAACGGCGGCAAAGACCAGCACGAGGAAGAGCGCGACACCGCCGAACCACACGCACATGAAAGCCGAAACAAGCGAATGGAGACGCATGCGGATTATGATGTTGGTTCCAGGTGGTTTAGGACGGAAAGAGCCCGTAATGACGGGAAGGAACGAATTTCGATAGTGCATGATACGCGTGACCTTGAATCCGTCAGGCGTGAAGGTTCCTTCGAAGGCCTTGTGGCTTGTGGACAGACGAAACCACTTTCTTGGCTCAATGTGATCATTGAGCACAGCAGCAATGGATTCCGCCGACAGTTGCGTGCGAATTTCAAAGGCATCGTATAGCCAGAGTCTCATTAGCCTCCAAATACAAACATCAGAACTATACGAGAC
>CAYSXF010000159.1:0-7826 GCA_964434815.1 uncultured Lentisphaeraceae bacterium | reverse complement strand
ACACGCCAGGGCGGCTCCCAGCGCAATGGCCAGAGCCGACGACGCCCGCAGCGCCCTCCGGCCCGTCCGCCGCACGCCCGCCTCGCTATTTTGCTCGTCGCTCACATCAGAAACTCCACGGGGCATCCGCCTCAGCCCCTTAGCCGCAAACAGGCCACCACCTTAGAGCAGCCGAACAGGAAAAACACGGTCAGCGTCGCGTAAAGCGCGATCACCGCCGTCGAAAAAAGCCCGGTCGAAAAGTCGTACACGTGCACCAGCAGCGGCATCCACGCCATCTCCATGCGGACCGACGGGACCCATGCCAGAATCACGGCGTACACCGCCACAGGAAGCCCGCTGCACAGCACCAGCGAACTCACCGCCGCTGCCGCCTGGTTGCGAAAGAACGCAGAGACCATCGTCCCTGGCGCGCACCACGCCGAAGCCTGCAAGAAGAGGATCAGAAACGTGACGGCAAACGCCACCGCCCGCACCGAACCGCGCACCGGAACCGAAAGCGCGGGCAGCACCACCATCGGCACCAACAGCGACAGCGCCACCGCAATCCCGATCACCGTCATAGCCGAAAGGAACTTGCCGACCACCAGATCCCGCTCGCGAATCGGCGAAGCCATCAGCAGGTCGATCATGCCCGTCGAACGCTCTTCCGCAAACAGGCGCATCGTGAGCACCGCGCTCAAGATCGGCAGCCACGGGGCGACCGAGATACCCCAGATGCTCTGCACCTGCAGGACGCTCCCCTCATGGTGACGCAGCAGCATCACAAACGTCCACCCGCTGACAGCCAGAAAAGCAGCCACCGGCACACAGCACGAGAACGCTCCTCGAAACGCCCTCACCTCGCGCAACCACGTCACTTGAACGGCAGTCATGGGCTCTCCTCCCCGTCGTTTCCGGAGGCGATCTGAAGCTCCAAAAGCCTCGCCAAATCCGCCCTGTTGTAGTCGTTCACCCGATAGAGCGCCGTCACGCGGCCGCGGTGCAGCACTACGAACCGCGTGCACCACTCCAGCATTTCACGGATCTCATGCCCCGCCAACACCACCGCCGCGCGGGCCGACGCCGCCGTCAACACGCAGGCGATCTTCTTGCGCTGGGGCACATCGAGCCCGGCCAGCGGATCGTCCAGCAACAACAGTTTGGGATGCATGACCAGCGCGTCTGCCAGCCCCAGGCGCTTGCGGTAGCCGAGCGAAAGCAGCCGCACCCGCGTCCTGTGCGAATCCTCCAGCCCGCACTGCTCCAGCGTCTCGCTCACGCGCCGCCGCACCCGCACGTTGCGCTCGCCTTTAAGCCTCACCCGGTAAGTCAGGTACTCCTCCACCGTCATCTCGCTGTAGAGCGGACAGTGCTCCGAAAGGTAGCCGATTCCCCGGCGGTATTTGATCGGGCGCGCCAGCGGATCGACGCTATCCAGTCGCACGGTGCCCGAATCCTGCATCAGCAGGCAGGCCAGCACCCGCAGCAGCGTCGTCTTGCCGGCGCCGTTGGCTCCGGTCACGGCCACGATCTCGCCCGGCGCCACATCGAACGTGACGTCGTCGAGCACCTTGCGGTTCCCGTATGAAAACGTGATATGGTCTATTTCAAGCATCGCACTCTACCCGCAGACAGGCCGCGCGGGCGCCTCGCTGAAAGGCGACAGCACCCCGCGCAACAGCGTTGTGCGCGCCGCGAGCACCGCCGCGCCGCACGCCTCGACAATCAACCGCAAATAAGGCTCGGTGTTCGATTTGCGGACGTTGAACCACCAGTCGGCAAACTCGACCCTCACCCCGTCGAACGCAGCCTCCGCCAACGGCGCTCCGAACGGCTCCACGGCCGCCAGCAGCGCTGCGATCGCACCGTCTTTATCTGCGACTCTGAAATTCATCTCGCCGGAATTGGCGTAGCGGCAAATCGGCGCGATCAGACCGCTGAAGCTCACCCCGCGCCGCTTGGCCTCAGCCAGCGCGCCCAGCACCAGCAGCGACGCCAGCTCGCCTGAGTCGCAGCAGAAGAAGTCGCGGAAATAGTAGTGCCCGGCCAACTCGCCGCCGCACACCGCACCGGTCTCGCGCATCGCCACCTTGGCGAAGGCATGGCCGACCTTGCCCATCACCGTCTTCGCGCCGTCCGCATGCAGCGCCTCGATCACGCCGCGCGACGTGCGGATGTCGTGTATGACGGTGGCGCCCGGCTCGCGCACCAGGAACGCGTGAGCAATCACAGGGATCAGATAGTCTGGCTGTATGAACGCGCCCGTCTCGTCCACAAACATCACCCGGTCAGCGTCCCCGTCGAAGATCACGCCGGCGTCAAGCCCATGCTCCTTCACGCACGCCATCAGCTGCTCGCAGTTCCCAACCTCCAACGGATTCGGCGCATGGTGCGGGAAATGCCCGTCAGGCACCTCGTTCAGATACACCGGCCCTTCTCCAAACACGTCGCGAGCCACCAGCCCCGCCACGCCGTCCGAACAGTCCACCGCAAACCGCAGCCCCGACAGGTCGGGCCGGTGCTTCAGCAGCCACTGCACGAACGCCTGACGGTAGGAGACCGTGCGCACGCTGCCCGCCGCAGCAGCCTCGGGCGGCAGCTCACCGGACCGCACACGGGCCTCCACCTCAGACAGTCCCGTGTCGTACCCTACAGGAACAGCGCGCGCGCGCGACACCTTCATGCCGTTGTGCGACGCGGGATTATGCGAGGCCGTGATCTGCACCGAAGCGTCGTAACCCTTCTGCGCCGTAAAAAAATAAACCATCGGCGTCGTCGCCAGCCCCATGTCGTCGACATCGCAGCCGGATGCCGTCAGCCCGCGGCAGAGCGCATCGCTGATCGCCTCGGAGGAGAGCCGTGCGTCGCGCCCGACAAGCATGCGCCGCGCGCCAAGCACAGGCGGCAGCCACCGCCCGATGCGGAACACGGTCTCGAGATCGAAGTCCGTCCCGAACTCTCCGCGCATGTCATACGCCTTGAAAAACGACATCCCATGCCCTTTTCTTCCTGTGGTCCCGGTCATCCGACAAGCTAACAGCCGCAGCGCCTTCCCTTCCAAAACCTACTGGATCACCACCAGCGAAATGCCCGCGTGAGCGTCTTTCGGCTTCATGGCCTTCAGCCAAGCCGGCATCTCCACTGCAGCCGTGGCGCTTCCGTTCGTCCCCCCCCCCGCGCCCTCGGGCGAAACCGAAGCCAGCGTCTTCATGACATCCTGCAACCGTGCGGCGTTGCGCCGGTCCCGCTGCAACGAGGTCGAAAAGGCACCGAGGATACCTCCTGCCAGCAGACAGATGATCGACACCAGGGCCATAGTCGAGAGCGTCACCGATGGCTTACCGTCGCGGTCGATGCGCAATCCCGACTCCATCTTCGCCCGGTCACGCACCGCCTCCAGGCGTTCGCGCTCCAGCAGAATGCGCTCCCGCTCCAGCTTGAGCTTCTCCTGCTCAATCTGTAGCTCAGTCCGCGAAAGCGTCTCATCCGTCGCGCGGGCGCCCTCGTCCGCCAATCCAACCTGCTTGTCCATTGACTGCCTTTCTCTGCCACTGCTAACTTCAGAAAGCGGCACTAAGTATAATGCAAATGCCGCCGCGTCGAAACAGGAAAACGCGTCTGCCCTGAAATGGATCACAAAATGCGGTGTGACGTGCACCAAAGGAGGCGTCAGGAGTTAGGAGTTGAACGCGCAACAACCCGCGAAAACAAAGCGTCCTTTTGAGTTTGGCCCCTTCACGGGCTTGGGCTGGCGTAGGAAGACTCGTGTCCTCAGCATGAAGACACGAAAACTGCCGTTTATCGGATCGTATAGGCTATTCGTCTTCAAGGTATTGGAACTCCTAACTCCTGAATTCTAACTCCTAAATCGATTGCGTATTCAACAAAATTGAATCGCACCCGTGCGGCACGCTTGACGCGGTCTGCCGAAGCCTTTATCCTCTTTTCGATGGATAGTTCCCCTTTCTCCCTCCGCCGCCAATGGTGCCAACTGCTGGCCCTGACCTTAGCCCACGCGACGGCTGACACCTTCGGCGGCCTGGTTGCGCCGGTGCTGGTGCCGATGCGCGACCACTACGGCCTTGCGATCCCCTTGCTGATTTTCGTGTCGTCGCTGTTGGGCTTCTCAGCGAACATCTTCCAGATACCGGTCGGCCATCTGCGGGCTTCGTGGACAAGCCCTATTCTCATCTGCCTCGGCGTGCTGCTGGCCGGCACCGCCGTATTCATCACCGCGCTGCCTCCTGGCCCGCTCTGCGTGCTCTGGATGTCCCTCATCGCGCTGGCGGCCGGCTTCGGCATCGCCACCGTCCATCCCGAAGGGCTGCGCGCGGTGCACGGTCTCGACAAGATACCGTCTTCCCTGTCGACCGCCGTTTTCATGGTGGCCGGGTTCCTTGGGTTCTCCAGCGGCGCGCTGCTCTCGTCCACGATCACCGAGCACTTCGGGCTTCACAGCATCGCCTGGCTCTACGGGCTCGCGCCGGTCGCGGCGATCCCACTTTTCTTCAGCGGCATCCGCCTGCCCATCGACACCGGAACGGAGAAAGCGAAGAGCGCGCTGGAACAGAAAGAGAACATCCCTCACACCCCGTTCGTCCCGCTTTTCTTCATCGCGGCGACACTGGCCACGTGTTCACAGATTCAGGCGACGCTCCTGCCCTCCCACCTGTACAAAGAGGTCGGCTATTCGCTCTCCTTCAGCGGCTTCTCTTTCACCCTGTTCGGCATTGGCGGCATGGTCGGCGCCATCACCTGGGGCACACTCGCCCCCCGCCTCGGCCACCTGCGCGTCCTGCTTGTTTCCACCCTAGCCGGAGCGCCGCTCACCCTGCTCTACCTGCTTCTGGCTCCGTACTCCAAAATGGATGCGGCGCTTCTCGCCTTCACCGCGTTCATTGTCTACACCGGGTTCCCGCTCTGCATCACACTCGCGCGCTACGCGGACTCCTCCTTGCGCTTCAGCCAGCGCATGGGAATCATCAGCGGCGGTTCGTGGGGCATCGCCGCCATGGTGCTCTGGATTCTCGGCCCCGTCTCCGAGCACACGGGCATGGGGCCGCTGCTGCACCTCGTCTGGATCGGGTATCTGGCGGCCGCAGGCATGGTCTTTTGGCTCATGCGGCAGCGGCGGCTGGCAGTCTCACGCTAGCGCCCCAAGGCCGACGCATTTAAAGTCTCGTCCATAACTTCAGCGTTCGGCGTTCGATGTTCGGCGTTCGAGTTACCCTATCGCTCACTCCCGCTCCTCTGGCGGCGGGCTTATCTATTCCGTCATTTCATCACCGATATTCGCCAAATGGGCTCAATCCGCGTTAATTGAAAGTTTGTGAATCAAGTTGCCTTGAGAGTCTGTTGGACGGATTACGATTACGAGCATGATTATGATTGCGAAACGATGAGGTTCATAATCGTAATCATAATCTCAAACCAACTCGTAAACGCAAGTATGACTCACCAAGTCAAAATTAAGATGCGTCAGCCCTGAGAGCGTCTGTTTGACGGAAAGCCTCGGTTGTGCCATGATTGTGACCATTGGAGGTGTCTATGTCTAAAAAGCGCAAGCGTCAAGACCCGGGGACTGACAAGCACGGCAAACCTGCAGAGAAGATGGACGAACAAGTCTACAACAAGGAACTTGCGAAGCACCAGATCGAGCTGGTGAAACTCCAAGAGTGGATCAAGCACAAGGGTCTGAGGGTCGTCGTGCTGTTCGAAGGTCGCGACGCCGCCGGCAAAGGCGGCGTGATCAAGCGGATCACCGAGCCTCTGAATCCGCGTATTTGCCGGGTGGTCGCCTTGGCCGCTCCCAATGATCGTGAGAAAACCCAGTGGTACTTCCAGCGTTACGTGGAGCACCTGCCAGCCGCAGGCGAGATGGTGCTGTTCGACCGGAGCTGGTACAACCGCGCCGGAGTGGAGCGCGTCATGGGCTTCTGCACGGAAGCGGAAGTCGAGGACTTCTTCAGCGCGTGCCCAGAGTTCGAGCGCATGCTGATCCGGTCCGGCATCATCCTGATCAAGTATTGGTTCTCCGTGAGCGACGAGGAACAAGAGAAGCGCTTTCAGTCGCGAATCGAGAACCCCACCAAGCGCTGGAAGCTCAGCCCGATGGATCTGGAGTCGCGGCGGCGCTGGGTCGATTACTCTAAGGCCAAGGACGACATGTTCGCCCATACGGACACCAAGCAGTCGCCGTGGTACGTGGTCGATGCGAACGACAAGATGCGTGCGCGCCTGAACTGCATGCACCACCTGCTCAGCCTGATCCCCTACAAGGACCTTACCCCGCCGCGCATCAAGCTTCCCCCGCGCAACACCCGCAGCAGCTATGTCCGTCCGCCGATCAGCGACCAGACCTTCGTGCCGCAGGTGTACTGAATCGGGATTTTTCCGGAGCACCCAATTCGGGGCTTGCTTCCCTGAACCTGAACGCGGCATAATACGCGAACTTTTCGGGCGGTTATCTCAGTTGGTTAGAGAGTCTGGTTTACACCCAGAATGTCGGGGGTTCGAGTCCCTCACCGCCCACCAGCTTATTTAGAGTAAAACCCTCGCAAAGCCCAACATGCCGATTTATGTCTACACGTGTGAGAAGTGTAAGAAAACGTACGACATTGCCCAACAATTGTCCGAGCCCCGTTTGTCCGAGTGTCCGGTCTGCAAATGTGCCAATTTCCGTCGGATCATCACCGCTCCCATGGTAATGACCAAGAGCAGGTCATCCAGACATATCTCGCTTGGGAGCGTGGGAGAATTCGGGCCTGAACTGTAGGAAAGGCCTTAGGTCTCCACCTCCAAACGCGCGCCGCTCAGTCAGGTGATGGACGCACAATCAATATGCGTCCTTCGCTGTTCCCTTTTTCTCCGTCGCATCCTTTGTTGACGCGCCGCCACCCGGCTGAACAACACGCGAGTCGCCTCGACCGGGCTGAACACGCGGGTCGATCTTGCCCGGCTGAACAATACGCGAGTCGCCTCGGCCGAAGTGAACACGCGGGTCACTTTGGCCAGACTGAACACGCGGGTCACCTTTGCCCGGCTGAACAACGCGCGGGTCGCTGTGACTGGACTGAACATGCCTGTCGTCCGACCTTGGGTGCTCATGTCCCTGTGCATCTCTTCTGAAGCGGTCATTTCGGATGGCGTGCTCCCGCCAATCATGATGGCTTCTCTCCCAATTATGAAACCGTTCCAGCCGAATAAAACCACACGCCAGCCAGACGCCGCCAGCCCCCAAATAGAAATACCGGTCTCCAACCCAGCCGATGTACTCGCCGTCAACGATCACGTAACTGGCGGGAACCATGACAGGCTCCGCAACCATAACGGGTGCCCTTGACACCTCCACATACCTGTCCTGCGGCACAACGATGCAACCGGACACGAACACCAAGCCGCCTGCTGCCAGGGACAAGCCACACGAACGCACTTCTTTTGTTTTCATTTTTCTTCTTTTTCTGCTGTTCACTCGGCCGATGCCCCTCCACCGGGGAATACACCCCAGGCGTAGGTTTCCGACTGCTTCACGAGCCGTCGCCGTCGCCGTCTCGGCATCAGAACGCCAATTGGGTTCAGCGTTTTGTGAAATGGATCAGACCAGCCGCTGAACGTTTGTGCATTAACAATAATGTTATAAAGGGCTCGTGTCAAGTGGACACCCCCACGACTTCGCCGGAATTGCTCTCGTACCCGTTTCTGATTGCTTTCGGCGAAAACCGTATGGTATATTATTTCAAATATGAAATCATAAGCTTGTATACGGGAAAGGGTTAGCATTTTGCCCCTGTAGCTCAGTTGGATAGAGCAACGGATTTCTAATCCGTCGGTCGCAGGTTCGAATC
>CAYSXF010000158.1:0-7877 GCA_964434815.1 uncultured Lentisphaeraceae bacterium | reverse complement strand
AGCGTCAGATGTGTATAAGAGACAGCCGCCTTCCGGATCCTGTGCGAACAATACGGGCATACCGGGCAGGCACAGAGACCTGCCCATACGGTGTTGACGGCCGATCCGGAAGACACCGCAACGCTCGCGCTGCCCTGCCACCTCTATACCGACACTGATCTCGCACAGCGCACCATATACGTCGAGGCGTCCCGCGGCTGCCCGTATACCTGCACCTACTGCACCTCGGCAGGCACGGGGCTGCGCCTCATCCCGCTCGACCGCCTCCTGCCCGCGCTCGACTCCCTCTGGCAACGCGGCCTGCGCCGCTTCAAGTTCCTCGACCGCAGTTTCAACGCGCCTGTCGCGCACGCCGCAGCGATCCTCGACTTCTTTCTCGCCCGCGTCACGCCGGACACACGCCTGCACTTCGAGATCAACACCGACCACCTGCACGAATGCGTCGCATCCCGCATCGCCGCTTTCCCGAAAGACACGCTTCACTTGGAGGCCGGCGTCCAAACCCTGAACCCGCTTGTGGCAGCCGCGATCGGACGCAGCCCAGACACCGATATCACGCTCGCTAACCTGCGGTTCCTGACGCATGAGACCGGCTCGGTTGTCCATGCCGACCTCATTTTCGGCCTTCCCGGCGAAGACGAGGCCTCGTTTGCAAACGGTTTCAACACGCTGGTGTCGACGTGTCATCCGCCCGAAGTGCAGGTGAACCTGCTCAAGCTTCTTCCGGGCACGCGGCTCGCGCGCGACGCCGGGAGTTTCGGACTCGCATTCAACTCCGAACCGCCTTACGAGCTGCTGCGCTCCGACGCCATGGACTTCGCCACGCTCACGCGCCTGCAGCGCTTTGCGCGTTGCTGGGAGCTTGTACACAACCGTAACCGGTTTCCCAATGCGGTGAGGGCGCTGCACGCGGCGTGCAACGGCGATTATTACGGGGCCTACCAGAAACTCGCAGCACGCATCCACGCCGAAGAAGGTAAATTTTTTGCGATAGGGCTCATCCGCCTGGCACACCATTTGCGAACGCACCTCACTGAATCGTGCGGTCTGGCCGAGTCCGATGCGGGTGCGCTCATTGCCACCGACCTCAACGGCAAATTATGAAAGTCGAGACCGTAACCCCGTACGCCACGGATGAAAGCAAGCGTGCGCAAATCATGCGCGCCTTCGATACGCTCGCGCACCGGTACGACCTGCTGAACCGCGTCCTCTCGCTGGGGCTCGATCTCGGCTGGCGAAGCCACGCCCTGCGAATCCTACGCGACGAACAGCCCGCACATGTTCTGGACGTGGCAACCGGCACGGCCGACTTCGCGATCCTTGCCGCGCAGCGCCTGACGCAATGCACCGTCACCGGCGTCGACCTCTCGGAAGGCATGCTGGAGGCTGGCCGCCGCAAAGTGGCTGCGGCCGGACTAAGCGCGCGCATCACCCTGCAAACCGGAGATGCCCAAGCGCTCCCCTTCCCCGGCGCGTCGTTCGACGCCGTGACCGCCGCATTCGGCGTGCGCAACTTCGAGAACCTCGCGGTAGGCCTCCTTGAAATGCGCCGCGTGCTGAAGCCCGGTGGACGCGCGGTTATCCTTGAACTCTCCGCTCCGCACGCGTTTCCCATGCGGCAGCTCCACCGTTTCTATATTCGCTATTGGATACCGCTCATCGGCAAGCTGCTGACCGGCCACGCCCGAGAGTACGCCTATCTGCCAGCCTCAGTCGAGCAGGTGCCACAGGGTGAAGTGATGCTAGGTCTCCTCCGTGAGGCTGGCTTCGAGAACTGCCGCTGCGAGCGCTACACCTTCGGCATCTGCTCCTGTTACACTGGCCGCGCTGAGTCAGCTTGAGTAAACGCCATCGGCACGACGCTGCGCCGCCCGCTTGCTGATATGCGTGTCTTCGCGCACGTCCAAGCCTAATTTGGCGATCAACGCTTTGAGATAATCCAAGTGCGGACAAGGCGGCCCGTGGTAGTTGTCTTTCGTGATGCAGGTTGACAGGTGCACCGCGATCTTGTCTTTCTCGACGCCTTCCTTCGCGTTGATCTTCTGCGCCAGATTGCCGAGCTTGCGGTGAAGCGCGCGCCCGCAACAGCCGCCGCAGGTCATGAACAAGGTGCGCAGCGGCGCGTCCGGCGCATAACCAGCAAACCCGCCAGCGCGATCGTGCAGGGCTTTCTCGCAAAAATAGCCTGAACAGCGCTGCATCACCAGATGGCACTGGACAATCACGAGGTATTCCTTGTCGCCCATCTTAGGCCTCCTGCGATTACTTGGGCACGGCCGCTACTGTCCGCAGCGAAGGGTCGTGGCTGTAGGCCGCGCGGAAAGGTTGCCACGTGTGCTTGCTGCCTAGCGGAATCTGCGTGCGGATATCGACATACTCCCTCTCCGAGAGCAGCGGGTCAACGCGCGTCGTGCGGAACGCGTGCGGCACGCCAGACGCCGCGATCAGCGCCATGCTGGCCTGCACGGCTGCCACATCGCAACAGGCCATGCCGGTCAGCGCCGCATAACGGTCCCACGGCGCTTTGACGTCCATCGCGACGTAGTCCAATAGGCGGTCCGCCAGCAACTGCCGCAGCACGGCCGGTTGCGAGCCGTTCGTGTCGAGCTTGACGTCCAACCCGAGCGACTTGATCCGGCGCAGGAAGCGCGGCAACGCGGCTTGAAGCGTGGGTTCGCCACCCGAAACAACTACGCCGCCGAGACGGTTGCGGCGCCCTTCCAACACGGCTAAAACACTCTCTTCGCTGACGCGCTTCAAAGGGTCGGCTGTGAGCGGTAACAAGTGTCCGTTGTGACACCACGGGCACCGGTAATTACATCCCTGCGTGAAGACCACGGCTGCCACCCGCCCGGGATAATCGCACAGGCTGAGCGGCACGAAGCCCGCAAGGTTCATCGGACAGCCGCCTCCGCCACCCGGTACATTTTGCGCTGGTGGAACTCGTGCTGCTTGCCCTCGTTCCACTGCTGGATGGGCCGGATGTAACCCACCACGCGCGAGTACACTTCCGTCTTTTTCCCGCAGCGCGGGCAGACGTGAACCTCGCCCGTCAGATAGCCGTGCTCCTCGCACACGCTGAAGGTCGGGGTCAAGGTGAAGTACGGCAAGCGGTAGTTTTCGCACACCATCTTCACGAAGGCTTTGACGGCCATCGGATCGCTGACCGCCTCGCCGATGAAGGTGTGCACCACCGTGCCGCCGGTGTACTTGGTCTGTATCTCGTCCTGCAAATCCAGCACGCGCACGATGTCGTCGCTGTAATTCACAGGGAGCTGCGTCGAGTTAGAATAGAACGGCTCGCCGCCTTCGCCAGCGGTGATGATCTCGGGGTACAGCTTCTTGTCCAGCCGCGCCAGGCGGTAGGTCGTGCCTTCCGCCGGCGTCGCTTCCAGGTTATAGAAATTGCCGGTCTGCTCCTGATAGTCGGCCAGGCGCGCGCGCATAAACTCCATGACCCGCAACGCGAACTGCCGTCCCTCCTCCGTGCCGATGTCCTTGCCGAAGAGGTTGAGGCAGGCCTCGTTCAGGCCCACGAGTCCGATGGTCGAAAAGTGGTTCTGCCAGTAGGTGCTGAAGCGCTGGTACACCTGCCGCAGATAGAACTTCGTGTAAGGGTAGAGATCCTCCGTCGTGAACTGCTCCAGCACCTTGCGCTTAATCTCCAAGCTGTTGCGCGCAATGGTCATCAGCCCGTCCAGACGCTGGAGAAAATCGGCCTCGTCCTTGGCGAGGAAGCCGAGGCGAGGCATGTTGATGGTGACCACGCCGATCGAGCCGGTCTGGGGGTTAGCGCCGAAAAGCCCGCCGCCGCGTTTGGTGAGCTCGCGCTTGTCGAGGCGCAGGCGGCAGCACATGGAGCGCGCATCGTCGGGGCTCATGTCGGAGTTGACGAAGTTCGCGAAGTACGGAATGCCGTATTTGGCGGTCACCTCCCACAGCTTCTCGAGGCCGGGACGCTCCCAGTCGAACTCCTTGGAGACGTTGTAGGTCGGGATCGGGAAGGTGAACACGCGCCCCTTGGCGTCACCCTGCGTCATGACCTCCAAGAAAGCGTTGTTGATCACGTCCATCTCAGCCTGAAAGTCCGCGTAGGTTTCGGGCATGCGCTCGCCGCCGATGACCACATTCTCGTTCGCGAGCGAGGCGGGCGGGATGAGATCCATGGTCAGGTTCGTGAACGGCGTTTGAAATCCCACGCGCGTCGGCACGTTCACATTGAAAATGAACTCCTGGAGCGCCTGCTTGACATCCTTCTCGCTGAGCTTGTCGTAACGGATAAACGGCGCGAGCAGCGTGTCGAAGCTGGAGAACGCCTGCGCGCCTGCGGCCTCGCCCTGCAGCGTGTAGAAGAAGTTGACGATCTGCCCCAGGGCTGTGCGGAAATGCTTGGCCGGCAGGCTCTCGGCCTTGCCTGAAACGCCCTTGAAGCCGCTGCGCAGCAGATCTTGCAAGTCCCAGCCCACGCAGTACACGCTGAGCAAGCCCAGGTCGTGCAGGTGGAGCGCGCCGTTGTCGTGCGCCTCGCGGACTTCGGTCGGGTAGATCTTGTTGAGCCAGTAAACCTTGCTGATCTCGCTGGAGATGTAGTTGTTGAGGCCCTGCAGCGAGTAGGCCATGTTGGAGTTCTCGCGCACGCGCCAGTCCGACTTGGCCAGATAGCTGTCGATCAGGTCGACGTCGGCCTTGCGCACCATCTCGCGGATGCGCGCGTGCTGTTCGCGGTAGATGATGTACGCCTTGGCCGTCCGGCGGTAGGGCGAGGCCAGCAGCATCTCCTCGACGATGTCCTGCACACGCTCCACAGTCATATCCAGCGTGTCCTGCAGGGAGTGGATGAGGGACATCACCTTGAGCGTGAGCTTGCGTGCGTCTTCAACCCCAAACTCCCCTGTGGCCTCGCCGGCCTTCTGAATGGCGCTGATGATTTTCTTGCTGTCGAAAACCTCAACTCGCCCGTCACGTTTGTGAATTCTCAAAACCAAGTCAGGTTGCACGTACTCGCTCATTGCAGGTCCTCAATAAGTGAAACACGCCGTCTGACAACAGACAGCTTGAAACGTCAAATGCGCTCTCAAAATTATGTTTTTCACTATATATAGTTTGAAAAGAGAGTTCAACCACAAAATGTTGTGCTTTCTCACTTTTGCAAAAATAGTCGATTTTGGAATTAAAACGCTCCGTTTTCGTGACATTTCAGGCCCAAGCTGGCCTCAGAACCGCGTCTGTGCTACGATAATGGCATGATAAACGAGGTGGTTTTTGTGCGGTGCAACGACTATGGACCGGCGCTCGGCGAGGCGCTGCAACGGATTTTTGCACTCACCGGCTGGCTTGAAAACGGCGCGGCAAACGGCAAAAAAGTCCTTCTGAAACCCAACCTATTGACCGACCGCACGCCGGAACAGGCAGTCACAACCCACCCCGAACTGGTGCGACACGTCATCCGCCTGCTCAAGTCCGCGGGCGCGAGCGTCACCGTGGGCGACAGCCCGGCCAGCACCGCCAATCTCCGGAACGTGTGGCAAAAAACCGGCATGGAAGCAGTCTGTGCCGAAGAGGGCGTCCCGCTCATCTCCTTCGAACAGGCCGGAGTCCGCTCGTTTGAAATCGACGGATTCGCCTTTTCGGTGGCGGTCCCTGTTCTGGAAGCCGATCTTATTATCAATCTCCCCAAGGTCAAGAGCCATTCCCTCACCATGCTGACCGCGGCCGTGAAAAATATCTTCGGCGCTGTCCCTGGCTATTCCAAGACCACGCTGCACCGCCTCCATCCCAAGCCCGATGTCTTCGGACGACTCATCAAGACCATCTGGCAAGTCATTCCACCGACGTGGACCATCGCGGATGGCGTTGTGGGCATGGAGGGGCAGGGTCCTGCCAACGGCCGCCCTATCGCGCTTGGTTTTCTCGCGGCAGCCTCCGACCCTTTCGCGCTCGACCTCGCTCTATGTGACGCGCTGCATATCGATGCCCGGCGCGTCCCCTACCTGACCGCACCGACCCTTTACACGGTCGCGGGCGACCGTATCTCTGTCCCCTCGTTCGAGGTTCCCTCCGGCGCGCATCTGCTCAAACTGCTGCCCGACTGGCTGGTCAGGAACGCGAGCCGCGTCGTCTGGGTGCGCCCCTCATTCGCGCCCGAAGCCTGCATCGGGTGCGGCCAATGCGAGCGCGCCTGTCCCGCCCGCGCCATCACGATGAGCCCGCACACGCGCAAGCCGCTGCTGAATCCCGCGCTCTGCATCAGTTGCAGTTGCTGCCACGAGGTCTGCCCCAAAGACGCGATCCGCATGACCCAGTCAGGACTGCTCCGCCTGATGAAAGTTTTCAAAGGCATCGACTGACTCCAACCGTTTTTAAGCACAGCGCACACATTGTACTTGCTCCCGAAGCAGTGCCGTGCTATCACTAATCCATATCGTGTAGCAGAACTTTGTAAGGTCGTTGATTAGTTGTGTGGTCAGTGCGCTTTCCGACGTCTGTGGTTCGTCTAGGAGGGATATCGTCATGCAAATGTTCCAACGTTCGATACGTGCAGTCCAGTTTTTCGCCTATCCTCTTCTTGTTGCCGCAGGTGTCCTATTCGCATCTCAACCGGCAGGTGCCTTGACCAGCTACTGGATACTGCAAGACGCCAATGGCAACTGGAACAATGACGCCAACTGGAACAATGGCATTCCCAAAAATCCAGGCGATATCGCTATCATCACAAACAATTTCGTACAACTTGTCTCGAAAACGATCACTATCGACACAGCCGTGTCATTGAAGGCGCTGAAATTCGCAATGCCCAATGCTGCCAGCAACGGCTACAATGTGGTTGCGGGCACGGGCGGCTCTCTCACCATGGATTCCGGAGACGGCAGTCACTCGGCCATCCAGCAACTCAGGGGGTCTGGACGCTGTAAGGTGACCATCCCCGTGACACTAAGCAACGATGTAGACATCATCAACAGCGTCGGTGCTTCAACCTATTTCGACGTGTCATGCCCGATCAGCGGCAATTACAACATCCATATCAACCCAGATGGTTCGACCGCGCAGCCCTACTTGACCGTTGCCAACACATTCGTGGGCAATACAACGGTCTACGCAGGCAAGTTGCTGTTCTCAGTAGATTGTTTCGGCAACACAACGAACGGCACGCGAATCATCAATCTGGTCAGCAACAGCTACCTGCGTATAAACAACGGTGTAGGCACTTACTCCATTGCGACCAACCGTCAAATCGTCACCGGTTTCGGAGGCGGCAGTCTCGATGGAAATACACGCCTGTTGTTGCTTCCCGGAGCGAACCAATTGTCGGGCTCGAACACCTTCACACTGATTTCCCAAAACGCCGCCATCGGCGGCCTCCAGCTCAACGCTGCTAACGATAATTTCTGCGCGCCGCTGGTTGTCAACGCGCAGCAGATTCTGCGTCTGAGCACCAACGGCACAATCAACAGCTCCCCGATGATTCTGCTGACCAATGCGACTGCGAGCTTGGACGTTCTGGCCAAACCGAGCGGCTATTTCGTCCCCCCCAACCAAATTCTCGCTGGCATCGGCCTCGTCAGCGGACTTGTGAGCGTTGCCAGCGCCGCCGCCACCATACATCCAGGAAACTGCGCACCACCCAGCACAACTACTACGCCTGGCATCATGACGCTCTCCTCCGGCGGTCTGTCGATTACTAATGGCGGCACCTACGCCTGGGATCTGGCGCAACTGAAAGACAACGCCTATGCGCCGGGGACCACGACCTACAGCCAACTCGCAGTCAGCGACGGCAGCGTAAACCTCACCGGCGGCAAGCTGGCAGTCAGTTTTGTGAGCGGCATCGCCACACCCGCCTCCACGAATGCCTTCTGGAAGACCAACCACGTCTGGAC
>CAYSXF010000157.1:7086-7892 GCA_964434815.1 uncultured Lentisphaeraceae bacterium | reverse complement strand
GTCAGCGTATAGCGCGAGTAGCTGGCCGGATTGAGCGGGTTGGCGTCCTTGTCGAGTTTAGTCCCAGGGGCCACGGTTTCGTTACGGAGGGAGACGCGCTTTTCGTTCTTGTAGAGATGCTTGGGGTAATAGGTGTGGGCTTGCCGCTGGCAGTTGTAGCCGAAAAAGAAGTCAAAGCCCTGCTTGTTGGGGACGCCATCGGTGCCAGGTGCGCCGAGGCCCCACTTGCCGATGCAGGCGGTTTTGTAGCCGGCAGCCTGCAGGAGCGTGCCGATGGTGGTGGTGCCTGCGGGCAGGGGACGCTGGCCCTCAAGAGCGGGGTTCTCGGCCACGGCCCGGTAATCCCAGACCCTGCCGCGTTCGGCCCACTCGTCGTTGCCGCGGATGTAGGCATGACCCGAGTGCTTGCCGGTCATCAGCACGCAGCGCGAGGGCGCGCAGACGGGCGAGCCGGCATAGTGCGACGTGAAGCGCATGCCATCGCGACAGAGCCGGTCAATATTCGGGGTCTCGATTTTCTGCTGTCCGTAGCAACCGAGGTCGCCGTAGCCGAGATCGTCGGCGAGGATATAGACGATGTTGGGCTTGCTGGGAACTTGCGGTGTGTGGGCGCAGCCCGCAAGGGCGCAGACCGCGCTCGCGGTCGAACACATGAGAAACGCGCGGCGGCTATGGCGTGTCATGACGGATAAACCCTCCTATACTCTGAGCGAAACTGCGGCAACGACTATACGGCGGCACGGTGCCGAAAGTCAATGGCCGCGCGGATCGAAAAACGGATTTGACTAATTTACCCCCCCCCCCCC
>CAYSXF010000157.1:0-7076 GCA_964434815.1 uncultured Lentisphaeraceae bacterium | reverse complement strand
CCTGTCTCGTGGGCTCGGAGATGTGTATAAGAGACAGGCATATTATATGCCAAGCGTCAGTGAAATGATGCCGTTTCTGCACCCTTTTCAGCAGGGATTTTTCACTCCCGGCATCCCCGGCGCGGAAGGCCGCGCTGCCCCGGTGTCGGCCTTGTTTCAGTGGCGGTTGTGATGCAAAAGGAGCCGCATGAAAAAAGCACGGAGTCAGGAGAATCAGGAACTGGCCAAATGCCCGACCGGCATCCGCGGCCTTGACGAAATCACCAACGGCGGCCTGCCGCGCGGGCGGCCCACGCTGGTCTGCGGCGCGGCCGGCTGCGGCAAGACCCTGCTGGCCATGGAGTTCATCGTGCGCGGCGCGCGCGAGTTCAACGAGCCGGGCGTCTTCATGGCCTTCGAGGAGACGGAGTCCGAGCTGGCCGACAATGTCGCCTCGCTGGGCTTCGGCCTGGCGGGGCTGGTGCGCCGCAAAAAGATCGTGCTGGACCACGTCCACATCGAGCGCAGCGAAATCGAGGAGACCGGAGCGTACGACCTCGAAGGCCTGTTCGTCCGGCTCGGCTGCGCCATCGACGAGATCGGGGCCAAGCGCGTGGCGCTCGACAGCCTCGAAGCCCTCTTCGCCGGGCTGCCGAACGAGATGATCCTGCGGGCCGAGCTGCGCCGCCTGTTCCGTTGGCTCAAGGAAAAGGGCGTCACGGTCGTCATCACCGGCGAGCAGGGCGAAGGCACGCTCTCGCGGCACGGGCTGGAAGAGTACATCAGCGACTGCGTCATCTTCCTCGACCACCGCGTGATCAACCAGGTGGGCACGCGCCGCCTGCGCGTCGTCAAGTACCGCGGCTCCGCTCACGGCACGAACGAGTACCCGACCATGATCGACGAGCGCGGCCTGAGCGTGCTGCCGATCAGCTCGCTGGGGCTGGACTACGGCGTGACCAACAAGCGCGTCTCGACCGGCGTGCCCCAGCTCGACGCGATGTTCGGCGGCAAGGGTTACTTCAAGGGCAGCAGCATCCTCGTTTCAGGCACGGCGGGCACGGGCAAGAGCAGCCTGTCGGCTTCGTTCGTCGACGCCGCCTGCCGCCGCGGCGAGCGCTGCCTGTATCTGGCGTTCGAGGAGTCGCCCGCGCAGATCGTGCGCAACATGGCCTCCATCGGCTTCGACCTCGACCAGTGGGCGCACAAGGGTCTGCTGCGCTTCCACGCGGTGCGCTCCACGCTTTACGGGCTGGAGCAGCACCTGGTCGCCCTCCACAAGCTCGTGGAGGAGTTCCGCCCGGCCGTCGTCGTCATGGACCCCGTCACCAACCTGATTAGCGTCGGCAACACCCCCGAAGTCACGGCGATGCTGACGCGGGTGATCGATTACCTGAAAATGAAGGGCGTCACGGCGCTGTTCACCAGCCTCACCGGCGGCGGGTCGTGCGACGAGCGGACCGACGTGGGCATCTCGTCCCTGATGGACACGTGGCTGCTGCTGCGCAACGTCGAGGAGGGCGGTGACCGCAAGCGCCTGCTGCACATCCTGAAGAGCCGCGGCATGGCGCACTCCAGCCAGGTCCGCCATTTCCTGCTGAGCGACCGCGGCATCGAGGTGCTGGAGGCGCATGAAATAGGGAAAAGCATTGGTCATTAGTCAGTGGTCATTGGTAGGAGAAGAGAGGTCATTGGTCAGTGGTCATTGGTGATACAGAAAGAGGGTCATTGGTCAACAGTCATTGTGAAGAATAGAAAGCTATTGGGTAGCCTAATGCCTTATGCCAGTGTCCAGTGTCCAATGACCAGTGACCAATGACTAATGACCAGTGACCAGTGACCAGTGACCAATGACTAATGACCAATGACCAATGACTAATGACCAATGACTAATGACTAATGACCGAATGAAAGTAATGCATATGACAAAGACGAAAGACAAAGCCCCTGACACGGAGCGCTGGAACCTGCGGCTCTACGTCGCAGGTCAGACCGAGCGCTCGGTCCGGGCCTTCGACAACCTCAAGAAGCTGTGCGAGGAGCACCTGGCCGGCAAGTACACCATCGAGGTCATCGACCTGATGCGCGACCCGAAGCTCGCCCGCGGCGACCAGATCGTCGCCGTGCCGACACTGGTCCGTAAGCTGCCCGAGCCTGTACGCAAAATCATCGGCGACCTCTCCAACACCGAGCGGGTGCTGGTGGGGCTGGATCTGAGGCAGAGGAAATAGGAGAGTCATTAGCCATTGGTCATTGGGAAGATGAGAAGAGTCATTAGTCAATAGCCATGGATTGTTTGGAAGACGGATGCGAGCGACGATTGGCCAATGACCGCTGAC
Organism: uncultured Lentisphaeraceae bacterium; assembly: GCA_964434815.1. Taxonomy (GTDB): domain Bacteria; phylum Verrucomicrobiota; class Kiritimatiellia; order RFP12; family UBA1067; genus CAYSXF01. The sequence continues at coordinate 4,758 of CAYSXF010000157.1, read as the reverse complement.
CAGTAACCAGTGACCAATGACCAGTGACTATCGACCAATGACCAGTGACTATCGACCAGTAATGGAGGAATGACGATGACCAAGCCGAAAAGCAAAGAGACCGCCGCAAAATTCGAACGCGCCGCGGCCGAACGCGCCAACGCCCGCTATGTGCTGCGCCTGTATGTGGCCGGGCTCACGCCGCGTTCGGTCGCCGCCGTGGCCTCGGTCAAGAAAACCTGCGAGGAGCACCTAGAGGGCCGGTACGAGCTGGAGGTCGTCAACCTCTACGACCAGCCGACCCTGGCCAAGGGCGAGCAGATCATCGCCGCGCCCACCCTGATCAAGAAGCTGCCGCTGCCCCTGCGCCGCATCATCGGCGACATGGCCGACACCCAGAAGCTCCTCGTGGGGCTGGATTTAAGGGAGAAGGAAGAGTAGGAGAGTCAGAAGGCATCGGTCATCGGTCATTGGGAATTCTTAGAAGAGTCGATGATTGTTTGGGAAGCGGACCGCCAATGACCATCTCCCAATGACCAATGACTAGTGACCAATAACCATACCGCCATGAAAAAAACCGACACGCCGACAGCCGAGCAACTCCGCGCCAAGGACGCCGAAATCGCTGATCTGCGCGCGCGCCTCGAAGAGGCCGAAGAGACGCTCCGCGCCATCCGCGAGGGCGAGGTGGACGCCGTGATCGTCTCCGGCAGCAAGGGCGACCGGGTCTTCGCGCTGTCGGAGTCCGACAACCTGCACCGCCTCATGGTGGAGACCATGAACGAAGCCGGGCTGGCTGCCACGCCCGACGGGCTGCTGGTGTTCTGCAACGACCGCGCCGCAGCCCTGTTCGGCCGCACCAAGGAACAGCTCATCGGCCACGACCTCTGCGAATTCGCCGCAACTGCGGACGCGGAGCGCGTGCGCCACATGCTCCATTCCTCCGCGACCGCACCCGCCGACGCCCGCATCGAGTTCGTCGCCGCAGCCGGCATGCCGGTGCCGATGCACGTCTGGGCCAGCCGCCTCGAACGGCCCGACGGCCCCCTGGTCTGCCTGGTCGCCACCGACCTCAGCAGGATCGAGGCGGACCGCGCCCTGATCGACCAGCTTGAGAAGCAGCGTGGGCAACTGCGCGAGAGCGAGGAGCGGCTTCGCCTCGTGCTTCAAGCCAGCGTGATGGGAACCTTTGAGGTGGATCTCGTGACCGGCGAGGGCCGATGGAACGATGTTGAGTTCGAACTCCTGGGACTCAAGCCGGGCTCTGTTTCAGCCGGCCCCGAACCCTTCTTCCGCTTTGTCCATCCCGAAGACCTCGCAACACTTCAGGAAGAATGGCAAGCGGCGTTGACGTGCGGCGCGCTGGACGCGGAGTTCCGTGTCGTTCGCGCCGACGGCGAGTTGCGGTGGCTCGCGGCCAAAGGGCAGTTCATCTACGAGGGACGGCAGAAGGACGATGCCCCGGGTGCTCGCAACCGCGCCGTGAGGTTCATGGGCGTGAACTTCGACATCACCGAGCGGAAGCGTGCGGAGGAGAAGCTGCGGGAAAGCGAAGAGCGGTTCCGCGTCGCGCAGGAGCTTTCGCCGGATGGGTTCGCCATCCTGCGGCCTGTCCGCGACAGCGAGGGACGCATCGTCGATTTCACGTTTGTCTATGAGAATGCCGCGATTGCCCGCATAAACGGCACCGACCCGGCGGCGGTGGTGGGCAGGCGTCTCTCGGAATTCCTGCCCGCTCACAGCCAGAGCCCTTTTCATGAGGCCCATGCGCATGTGGCCGACACCGGCGAACCCTGCATCATGGAGCGGAAGTACGACGGCGGGGACATACCGAGGCCCACCTGGTTTCGGGTGGTCGTCGTTCGGACGGGCCAGGATATCGCGATCCTCTCGCAGGACATCACCGAGCGCAAGCGGGCGGAGGACGCGCTGCGCGAAAGCGAACGCCGCGAACGCGAACGGGCAGCGGAACTGCAAACGATCCTCGACACTGCGCCCATCGGCCTGGCGATTGCGGACGACGCGCTCGGCCACCATATCCGGGGCAACCGCGCCAATGAACAAATGTTCGGCCTGCCGCCCGGTGCCGAGCTGTCAAAGGCCGGGCCGCAGCCGGCCCGCTTCCGCATCTTCCAAGGCGGACGCGAACTGGGTGCCGCCGAGTTACCCATGCAGCGGGCCGGGCGCGGCGAAACCGTCATCGAGCAGGTGATGGACGTCTTGCTCGAAGACGGTCAGACCCTCACTGTCTATGCGAAAGCCGCGCCGGTGTTGGACGAAGCGGGCCGTCCACGCGGTGCCGTCGGGGCGTTTCTGGACATCACGGCTCTGAAGCAGGCCGAGGACGCCCTCGCGCAACTCAACGCCGAACTCGAACATCGCGTCCAAGCCCGCACGGCGGAACTGTCCGCCACCAACCGCGAACTTGAGGCATTCTGCTACTCCGTCTCCCACGACCTGCGGGCACCGCTGCGCTGCATGGACGGCTTCAGCCAGGCTCTGCTGGATGATTACGGCGCGCGCCTCGACGCCGCTGGCCGCGATTTCCTGCGCCGGGTCCGCACCAACAGCCAGCGCATGGGCCGCCTGATCGACGACCTGCTGAACCTCTCCAAGATCAAACAAGTGCATATGCGGCGTACGGCAGTGGATCTCACGGTGTTGGCGGAATCGGCCGTCGCCGAGTTGCGCAGAGCCGAGCCTGCCCGCACCGTCGACATCCGCATCGCACCCGGCCTCACAGCCAAAGGCGATCCGGTCCTGATGGGCACCGCTCTTACCAACCTGCTGGAGAATGCCTGGAAGTTCACGAGTCATCGCCCCGACGCCCTTATCGAGATGGGGAGAGGGTCATTAGTCAATGGTCATTGGTCATCGGGTGAGAGCGAAGAGTCATTGGTCACTGGTCATTCGTCATTGGTCAATAGTCATCAGTCATTAGTCAGTGGGAATACAGAGAGAAAAGAGTCAGATTCCCAACCACCGTTGCCCAATGACTCTTTCCCAATGACCAATGACCAAGAACCAATGACCAATGACCCGGCGCAGCCGGTCTTCTTCGTGCGCGACAACGGCGTCGGTTTCGACATGCGGTACGCGGACAAGCTCTTCACGCCGTTCCAGCGGCTGCACGCCATGGAGGACTTCCCCGGCACCGGCATCGGTCTGGCCACGGTGCAGCGCGTGATCCTGCGCCACGGCGGGCGCGTCTGGTTCGAGTCCGAACCCGGAAAGGGCGCGACCTTCTACTTCACGGTCGGCGCGAACGCGTGAGGTTCAACGCGCAGCCACTCCTACGGAGGGCCGAATGGACTGTGTCGTTAGCGACGAGACGTTGCGTTGAACCACGCATTGCCGCAAAGGGTTCTCCTGTCTGAACAACGATGGGGAAAATTGTTGCGAAGCCATCGGTTGTGTTGACGGCAAAGTCCTCTTTGTCGAATGCCCAAAAGGGTTGTTGTGCCCTCATAAACGGTCTTTGGGCGACGGTCATTTCTGTAGCTGCCCCACGAGGGCAGAACTCTATAACAGGCATGGGATATAATACGTGAGAAACAAACTCCACAAATTTGCGCTTGTCAGGCGCTGCGGGTTTATGAAACAATCACCACTAATGAATCGCGTCTTTACAGCGTTTGAACTTCGACTTACCGGCCTTTGGCTGCTGTGCGGCCACGGGAGCTTTGTCGTGTAATGTTTTGAAGAACAGACGCAGAGTCAGAACTCCCGTGGAAAATCGCAGCAGATTTCGCGGGAGTTTTTGTTTTTAGGAATCGCTGTGTCGGATCTGCGAGAGAATGGGCTTTGGAGGCGAAGAGGAACAGGTAACCGCTGCCCGCACCGGGCGGCATAACGAGGGAAAAGCAATGAGCGACAACCAGAACATGCGACGCATCTATGTGTTCGACACCACCCTGCGCGACGGCGAGCAGTCTCCGGGCTGCACCATGAACCTCCGCGACAAGCTGCTGGTGGCGGAGCACCTTGAGGATCTGCGCGTCGACATCATCGAGGGCGGGTTCGCCATTGCGTCGTCCGGCGACTTCGAGTCGGTCCGCGCGATCGCGGGCGTGGTCAAGAACGCCGCGGTGGCCAGCCTCTGCCGCTCGCTGACGAAAGACATCGACTGCGCCTGGGAAGCGGTCCGCGGTGCCAAGCATCCGCGCATCCACACCTTCATCGCCACGTCGCCGATCCACATGGAGTTCAAGCTCAAGATGAAGCCGGACGACGTCTATAACCAGGCCGTCGCCATGGTGAAGTACGCGCGCAATCTCTGCGAAGACGTGGAGTTCTCGCTGGAGGACTGCTCGCGCAGCGAGCGTTCGTTCATCTACCGCGTGGTGGAAGGCGTGATCGCGGCCGGCGCGCGGACCGTGAACGTCCCGGACACGGTCGGCTATGCGGTGCCGGAGCAGTACGCCCAGATGATCACGGACATCCGCGCCAACGTGCCGAACATCGCCCAGGCGCGCCTGTCCGTGCATTGCCATAACGACTTGGGCTTGGCTGCGGCCAACACGCTCGCGGCGATCAAGGCCGGCGCGGACCAGGTGGAGTGCACGGTCAACGGCATCGGCGAGCGGGCGGGCAACACCGCGCTGGAAGAGGTGGTCATGGCGCTGCACACGCGCCGCGACTACTATCAGGCCGAGACGGGCATCGACGCCACCAAGATCTACGCGACCAGCCGCTGCGTGGTCAACGTCACAGGCAGCAAGGTGCAGGCCAACAACTGTCTCTTATACACATCTGACGCTGCCGACGAATAGAGAGGTG
>CAYSXF010000156.1:6274-7943 GCA_964434815.1 uncultured Lentisphaeraceae bacterium | reverse complement strand
CGGGCGGAGGCCGCTGGGCCGATCTTGCGGCGTTCAAAATGAAGACGTGGAACCATGTCGAAGTCGAACTGGACCAGACCGGTTTCTCCGTGTCGGTCAACGGCTCGTCCGCACAGCGCGTGGACAAGCCGCTGTTGCGCAAGATCTGCTTCGGCGGACTTTATGTGGCACCTGACTGGCCCATGGGCATGAGCCGCTCCAGCGAGGTGCGGCTGAACCTCGACACGCTTGTGATCGAATGAGGGAAAACAAGGGACTTAAATGAAGCTTACACGTCTGACCATGCTCGCGCTGCTGCTGGCTCCGCTGGCCGTTCTCGCAGCCGCTGGCGATACCCTGCAACGCGTCACGTTCCGCGAGGTGGACACGCTGTTCGCCAATCCCGGTGAAGGCTGGATGAGCCAGCAGCACAACCCGAAAGGCGAGCCGCGGTTCCCGTGTTCGGTCGCCTATATCCGCTTCCACTGGGCCGACGTCGAGCCTGCGGAGGGCGAATACAACTGGAAGATCATCGACGATGTCATCAGCGCATGGAAGCCGCGCGGTGCCGCTGTCTCCATGCGCGTGATGACTTGCAGCTCGCACAGCGCCGGCTATTACAGCTCTCCCAAATGGCTGTTTGACGCCGGTTGTAAAGGCTTCGAGTATGAAGTTGGCGGGGGTGATCCCACCAGCGGCGGCAAACGCATACCCCGCATTGAGCCCGACTATGCCGATCCGCTCTACTTGGCCAAGCATGCCGCATTCATCAAGGCGCTCGGTCGGCGCTACGACGGTCAGCCGGGTGTGGAGTTCCTCGACATCGGCTCGTATGGTAATTGGGGCGAGTGGCATACGAAGCACGCCGTGCCGATTGACGTGCGTAAGCGCATTGTGGATATGTATCTGACCGCCTTCAAGAAGACGCCGCTCGTCTTCATGTCCGACGATGCGGAGGCGCTGGCTTACGCGGTCGAACACGGCACGGGCTTTCGGCGCGACGGCGTCGGCTCGCCCTGGCATGAGCAGAACTGGATCGGCTCGAAGAAATATGCGGCGGTTCAGGGCATGGCGGACACGTGGAAGAAAGCGCCCGTGGTTTTCGAGTGGTTTGGCGATTACGCGTATCTGAAGTCGCGCGGCTGGTCGTTCGATGCCGCGGTGAATTTCATGCTCGCCAACCACGTCACGCTGATCAACGACAACGTGGGCCGCTTTCCGCCGGAAGCTAAGCCGCAACTGGAGAAGCTGGCCCGGCTTGCAGGCTATCGTTTTGTCTTGCGCGAGCTGTCGCATTCGGCAGTGGTGAAGCGTGGCATGAGCCTGGACGTGAACATGAAGTGGGCCAACGTCGGAGTCGGCAAACTCTATCGGCCGTTCAAGCTGCGAGTGTCATTGTTAGACGCGGCTGGGTCATCGGCTTTCGCCGCAGAGGCCAAGTCTGATCCGCGCGACTGGCTGCCCGGTGAGCGCGATGTCGCCGAGGCGATCCAGATCCCCGCCACGCTGAAGGCCGGCGACTACACGCTGGCGATCGCTTTGATCGATCCTTCAGGCCAGCGCCCTCCGCTGCGTCTGGCTATGGATGCGCCCGAGCATGCGGGCAACTATACCGTCAGCAAGGTCAGGGTTGAGTGATTGCAGCTACGGATAACGCGGATAGCGCGGATTGGGAGTTGTTGCCGTGTGT
>CAYSXF010000156.1:0-6174 GCA_964434815.1 uncultured Lentisphaeraceae bacterium | reverse complement strand
CCCAGTCTCTTCCGCGGAATCCGCGAAATCCGTAGCTGAAACTGTATTCTTGTTCGGTCTTGGCCATGCCTGGAGAGAAGAGAAGCTACGGATAACGCGGATAGCGCGGATTGGGAGTTGTTGCCGTGTGTCCCAGTCTCTTCCGCGGAATCCGCGAAATCCGTAGCTGAAACTGTATTCTTGTTCTGGATAAACCGGGTTAGGAGGGTGTTATGGAGTTGCTTCACAAAGAGATTACTGAGCAGATCATCGGCGCAGCATACGAAGTCTACCGTGTTCTCGGGTATGGGTTCCTCGAGAAGGTCTACCAGCGAGCCATGGTGGTTGAATTGGAGTTGAGAGGCCTGAAGGTGCAGCCCGAGGCGCTAGCGAGGGTTTTCTTCAAAGACGTCTGTGTCGGGGATTACTTCGCCGACCTCGTTGTCGAGGAGAAGGTTGTTGTGGAATTGAAAGTTGCGCGTGATCTGAACCCGGCGGATGAAGCGCAGTTGATCAATGAGCTGTTTGCGACACACCGGGAAGTTGGGCTCCTGATCAATTTTGGGCGCGAGGGTGTGAAGTTCAGGCGAGCCGTCAACCAACAGACGTTATGAGCTGCGGATATTGCGAATTGGGAGTTGGAGTTCCGGTACGGTCCTTCATCCGCGAGTTCCGCGAAATCCGTAGCTAAAACTGTATTTCGTGTTTGGGTGTCGGCGGGCGGGGAGAGAAGATGGAAGCTACGGATCGCGCGGATGTCGCGGATTGAGAGTAGGAATTGCGGTTCCGGCACGGTTATTTTCCGCGAGTTCCGCGAAATCCGTAGCTAAAACAGTACTCCGTGTTCGGGCGTCGCCGGGCGGGGAGAGAAGAGAGAAGCTACGGATAACGCGGATTGCGCGGATTGGGAGTTGGGGCAGCGCTTCCGGAATGGTTCTTCATCCGCGAAATCCGTAGCTAAAACAGTACTCCGTGTTCTGGCGTCGCCGGGCGGGAGAGAAGAGGGAAACTACGGATAACGCGGATTGCGCGGATTGGGAGTTGGGGCAGTAGTTCCTGCATGGTTTCTTTCGCGATCCGTAGCTTGAATTGCTGGTGTGGCGCTTGACTTAGCGCGGCGAACAAGAGACAGTTGTGCGATGCGAAGGAATCTGGAATGAACCAAACGAAATGGATTGTCATCGTCTCCCTGTTTCACGCGGGGGTGGCTCTCGCAGCCAGCGACCTCGTCGGGCACTGGACGTTCGACGGGTGCGACGGCAAAAGCGTGAAAGATCGCTCGGGCGCTGGCAACGATGGCGTGATTGCGTGGGGCGAACTCCGCAAAGAGAAGGGAACGACCTCGCTGGAACTGGATGGACTCGACGGCCACGTGCTGATCGAGCCGAAGACGTTCTTCGCTTTGAGTACGAACATCACAACCGTTTTGTGGGTCAAAGCCTTGCGTTTGCGCAACGACACCTTCCTGTTCGGCATCCCCAACGCCAGGCCCGACTGGCTCACGCCGATTTTCGGCATGTACGCCTCCGGTGGTCACGCCGTGTACGGCCAGTTCGGAGCCAAGGGCGTTCCGAAGGCTCTCGTGGAAACGAAAGCCGAGCTGCCTCTGGACAGGTGGACCTTTCTGGCTGCCACCTCGGACGGAGCGATGCTTCGTATCTACCTCAACGGCGCACTCGAGGCTGAACGTGCTCAGCGCGCAGCACTCGGCTTCAATGGGCAGCCGCTTCTGATCGGCACGGGGTTGGGCGGAAAGCCCTCGCTCAAAGGGCGCGTCGGCGAGCTGCGCATCTATAACCGCGCGTTGTCGGCTGTCGAGGTGCGTGCGGTTTTCGAGGCGACGAAGTCCGCCTACGAGCTCGTGCCGGCCGCCTCATCCGCCGTGCGAGACGGAACGGTGCCGGTCGAGACTCATGGCAATAGCCCCAACGGCGACACTCCGTGGCGTATTCAGCCCACGCGGCTGCTGGAGAAATTGGACGGCTATGCGCCTTCGGGCGAACGCATCAAGGTGAACCGCTACGGCGGCAGGACCGACCGCCCGCATGAAAAGGCGACAGGCTTTTTCCGCACGCAGAAGATCGATGGCCGCTGGTGGCTGATCGATCCTGAGGGCTACCGCTTCTACGACATTGCGATCAACACCGTGCGCGAGCCAAAGGACGTGAACAAAAATTTCGGCTCGCCTGAAAAATGGGCGGAAGCGGCCACTGAGCAGTTCCGCGCGAACGGTTTCAACGGACTCGGCAACGGCTCCAGCACCCGGCTACAGAAGGTCGGACAGCCGCTGGTGTGGGTGCTGCGCCGCGACTTCCTGTTCGCCTTCGCCCGCGAGAAGAAGCTGGTCGAGGCGGCGTCGGGCACGCAGGGCTTCCAGAACCGCTGCATGCCGGTGTTCCATCCGGATTTTCCCGCATTCTGCGAGGCCTACGGCAAGGAGCTTGCCGCCACGGCGAGCGATCCTACGCTGCTGGGCGTCATGACCGAGAACGAGATCCAGTGCCCCGTGGACTTGCTCGACCGCTATCTGGCCAGCGACGCAACAAACCCCGACCTGCGGCCGGGGCGCGACGCGGCAGCGGCGTGGCTGACCGCCAGAAAGGGCTCTGCCGACACGAAGAGTCTGACGAGGCGCGACCGCTACGAGTTCATCGCCTACGCGTTCGGGCGCTACTACAGCATCGTGGCTCCGATCGTGCATAAGTACGACCCGAACCACCTCTACCTCGGCTCGCGGCTCAACTACGCTGCGGGCGAGTTCGACAACCCGTGGTTCTGGAAGATGCTCTCGCCCTATCACGATGTGGTCTCAGTGAACTACTATGGCCGCTGGGGGCCGCAGGCCGACGAGTTCGCGGATTGGGCGGCGTGGGCCGACCGTCCGATTCTGATCACCGAGTGGTACGCCAAGGCTTTGGACGTGCCGGGCTTGGCGAACACGCACGGCGCTGGCTGGCTGGTGCGCACGCAGGAAGACCGCGCTCGGTACTACCAGCACTTCGCGCTGAATGCGCTGGAGACGAAGAACATCGTGGGCTGGCACTTTTTCAAGTATCTCGACGATCCGCCGGAGTCGAAGGCGCTGGACAACATGGGTGGAGCGAACAAGGGCATGTTCGACGTGTACGGCAAACCTTATGCGCCGCTGCTCGACCGAGCCCGCGCGGTGAACCGCGAGGCCTATCCGCTGATCGAGTTCTTCGACTCGCGGCGATGAGCCAAGGAAAAGTCGGAATAGCGGCGCATTTGACGGAGACGGACATGAACAGATCGATGATCGTGCGGCTGATCGCCAGAAGCCTGCTTGTCTGCGCGTTGTCGAGCACGGCAGAGACTGCTCTTGAAGCGCCGAAACTGCGTAGCCCTCTCAACGGCATGCATCTGACGGACATTGCGACCTACTTCCAATGGGAGACAGTTTCTGGATGCAGCAACTTCGTGATCCAAGTTGCGCGTGATGCGGCGTTCAAAGACAGGGTCAACGAGCGTCGAACCGTCAACAAGGGCTATCACAAGAATCTGTATTTTCCCAAGGACGTGCTTCCCGCAGGCTGTTACCACTGGCGGGTACGCGCGATGCAGGGTGACAATGCGGGACCGTGGAGCGAGGTGCGCACGATGACCGTAAACGCCGACCACCCGATCCTGCCGAATGTCGTGCGCGAAATCAGTCCCTCGACCCCGCTTTTTCTGATGCGTAGCCGCACATGGGATCCCATCAACTATCCAAACAACGTGAAAGGGATTATTCCGGCTGGCTTGGAACGGGTCATCATCGTCGACGACTTGGCGATGGCTTCGGGCAAAGTGTTCGAGCGAGCCCGAAAGTATCAGGAGCTCGGCGTGGACTTCGTGATCTGGAATAACCGGTGCCAGGTGTCGCTCGCAACCCTCGAATACGTGTTTCAGAACTTCAGCCACTGCATCGGCACGGCCGAAGGCGAGCACTTTAGCGGCATGTATTGGGAGAAGGGGCCGGAGGGCAATCTGGCGGAGTGTGACTTCGTGCACCGCGCGTGGACCTTGTGCGCAAAGTACGGTCGCTTCTATTTCTTCGCGGACGGCGACGGAGGGAGCTATCGCTGGCCGGGATTCGCGGAGCGGGAAAAGGAAACGCTCAAGCTGTATCGGCGGAATATCGTGCCGATGTTCAAAACCACGAACGGCGACATGGCGCTGCACTCCTACGGCGCGGTTCAGGGGCTGATGGCGTCTGGCTATGTGGAGAACTGTGGCACCTGGGTGGACGAGTGGATTTGGCCCTGCTGCGGGTTCGGTAAGTTGGGCGAGATCATTCCGCAGGATAAAATCTGGGAGAACCGCCGCAAAGTGGGAACTAAGCAGTGCCCGTGGGCCTATGACATCCAGATGTGGCTGATGGGCATTGTTTCGGGCTCGACCGTGTTCCACCTCGAATCCGCTCACCAGTGGGGACCGGAAGGCAAAGGAGCGCCGCATTACGAGCGAGTCTTCTTGCCCTTTGTGAAAGCGGTGGTGGAGCATCACCTGATCCCATCGCGCGAGGCGTTTCTTATGAACATCAACGTGGCTGTCGCGAGCGATCTGGAACTGGCTAAAGGCAAACACGAGAAGCAGTATACGGGCGGGTTTGCCTATCTCAACGAACTCTATGCGCTCAAAGCCAAAGGCGATCAGGAGTTCATTCCCAATGACAGCCGCTACGGCATCGTGTGTCTGCTGCCGCCGGGTGCGTTGTGCCTGAATGAAAAGAGCCACGTTGTGCCGCAGGAACTGCTGTTGGTGCCGGGCAAGGCCAAGGACATCTTCAGTCGCGCGTACCCGCAGCGCTTCAGCGGCGATGCATTCATGTGGGCGTGCGACGGCACGGTGATCATTACGGACTCGAACGAGAATCAGGACATCTCCCAGCAGTTCGATGTGCCGCTTGAAAAGGGTCTTGTTCAGGCCCTCAGTGGCGCCATCGGCGTGCACCAGTATCTTGTCGCTAAGATCGCCCAAGACGGACAGAGCCTCTGGTTTCAAACCAACAGCGAAGACCCCGGCCGCGACATCGTTCTCACCCTCGGCTGCGCCCACAAACCGGATTTATTGATTGCGCCGTCCGAAGCTTCCAAGGAATGCGTCTGGGATGAAGAAGCAAAGGCTATGAAACTGCGTCTGTCCTACAAGAATGGGGCGGTGGAAATTACCGTGAAATGATCCCGGCTCTCTAGTTCCCAAGCGGCCAGCTCGCACGCAGGTCATCGCGATAGCAGCCGATCTTCTCGACAGGAATGGGTTGGAAGCCCAGCTTGAAAGCGGGCGAGTCTTTGCGAAGACGGTAGTTGTCTTTCGCGGCGTCAACGAAAAGCGGGTCGGCAATGACTGAGTGCCGGTCCATGCCGAGCGCCTGCCACGCCGCCCACTCGTCCAGCAGCGTCACTTCACGTAACTCGACGTCATCCGCCCATACGAGCCCGCTCCCTGCTGGTAGGCGCAGGCGGGCGTAGGTGCTCTTCATCTCGGCGTGCCCTCCTTTGCCCGGTTCGGGAAAGCGGAAGACGAGCTCGCGCCGTGCCCATTCGGCACCGACATGGAACGTCTGCACCTGCTGCCAGTGGTAAGCGTTCGCCTTGAAACTTTGCACGCCCAGCTCGATTAGCGTTTCCGGTTGTGCTGCGCGCAGCCACACGCTGAGGACGTAGGCCTTGCCCGGCACCAGCGCGACCTCCTGGCTCTTCACGCTCGGAATCCGCGCCCACGACTCCTTGTCCGCGTTGGCCGGATCGGGAAAGCCTTCGAAGCGCAGACAGCGCGTACCCGCATGCGGTTGCTGCTCGCTCGACGCTGCCTGATCTTTCGCGCTCGGGCGGATGTGCCAGCTCCACTGCGGCGGCATCTTCCCGATCGCTCCATCCTCAAAACCGGCGTTCGCCAGGGCGAGCGAAGGACCCACCGTTTCGCCCGCCTTAAACTGGCCTGTCTTCACGGGTTGTCCGCCATGCCAGACGAGATTGGAGTCGGAGAGATTGTGCGCGAACGATACGTTGCGGAACTGGAACGCCTGCGGTGCCGGGTCGGACCAGCACAGGATGTTGCGCTGCGCGGCGTTGCGCAGCATCGTGTGGCCGTCGGGCAGCGGCGCGGTGCGCGGGTCGCGCAGCGAGACGACGGCCTGCCACGCGGACCTGTCTCTTATACACATCTGACGCTGCCGACGAATAGAGAGGTGTA
>CAYSXF010000155.1:1789-7955 GCA_964434815.1 uncultured Lentisphaeraceae bacterium | reverse complement strand
ACTCCCGGATGATCGCCGAGGCGTTGCTGTCAAAGGGGTTCAGCCGCGCCGCGAGAGAGAACAAGTACGGATAATACTTCTGCAGATGGCGCATGTAGTGGAGCCACTGCCTCACCAGCGGCAGGTAGACGCGTTTCACGTCGCCCGCCAAATGCCGGAGATCCGCAGGCGGCAAATTGGTCAGGTCGCTCCGCGCGGACATCTCCTCCGTCAGGTGGAAAACGGCTTGCAACAGGCCCGTGAAATCCTCGTGCTCCAGCAGATTCGGGTTTTCCATCAGCCGCAGCAGGAACTCCCGTTGCGCAAGAAGCCGCGTTTTCAGTTGCGGCCAGTCCGCCTTCTGCAGATCCAGCTCGTATGAGTAATCATCCAGCCAGCGCAAGACTTTCGCGAAGTCCCTGGCTGTCCACGCCTGGCCCACCTTCAGCTCTTCCGCCAGCTTAGCCCGGTCCGGTCCCCACTCAGAAAAAAGGGCCAGGAGCGCCGTGCCGACCTCTGAGAACAAAGCCCCGATCACCATGTTCATCTTATCCATTCGCGCCGCCTTGTCGCGCTGGTCGAGAATACTCTGGATGATCAGCGTGACCAGCAGCACCTGCACGAACAGAAAGGCGACATCCTCGATGAGATAAAAGAGGATGTCTTCACCGCGCCTGAAGAGCGCGTAGTTCAACACGAAGAAAAACACCGACAGCGCCAGAAGAGCGGTTACCAGTTTGACGTCTTTTTTAAAAGACCGCATTGTTAAGTTCTCAGATACGCTTCAAGGCGGCCGGTGACCGACGGACAGTGGTGTTTCTTAACGGCACTCAGCATTTCGCGCAGGGCCGCTTTGACAGCCAGCCGAAGGTCGGGCGCGAACGTCGGGTAAGCCTGCAAAGGCGCGATGACGCGCAGGGTGGTGAACTCGCTGACTGGCGCGAGCTTGACCACGGTGTCGGTCAGCCAGCGCAGGCCGCGCGGCGTCCAGAGCTGCGCGTTGTTGAGCGAGAGCGGAACATAGAGCGACCGGCTGAGGCCCGGATGGCTGAGCGAGAACGTCGGACGCCTCTCCTCTTCGGCCACGGCATCGAACACGTCTTCGCGCGGAGACAGGCCGACCACCTGCAGGTAGCCCAGATAGCCGCCGAGGGTCTTGCGCAGCGCCTCGCCCTCGCGCTCCAGCAGCGCGTGGCGTGCGGGATCGCTGCTCTGCCAAAGCGCGGTGAGCGTATTGAGCCGGTCGGTGATATTTGAGGTAGGGTCGGACCTCTGGGCCGACCGTTCGAGGTACTCTTTCAGCGTCGCATGCGCGGCAGGCGTGTTGAGGCCAACCAGCAACTGCAAGAATGCGTTTTTCAGGAATCGTCGTTCGATGGCGGCGGGAAGGCCCGCCCGGAGGTCGGGCGCTATCTGAGAAAGGGCGTTGAGGATCGCCGTTTCGCCGCAGGCCTGCGCCGCGGCCCGCAACAGGCGCTGGCGCACCGTGTAGCTTTCGCGCACATGCGGCAGCAGGGTGCGGTCGAGGGGCTGTTCTTCAATCTTCAGCAAGTACCCCTTGATGCCGTCAGAAACCGAGGTGTCCGAGATCAGCCTGCGGTAGACGTCCAGCCAGGCGGGCGAGACTGCGGCCGCCGGGCTGGCCAGCAGGCGGTGGCGCTCGAGGTCGGTCAGCCGCCGCATAGCCTCCACGCGGTTGAAGGCGTTGCCGTCCAGCCGCACTTGGCGCGCGAGCTGCTCCGGGGTGGCGGAGAGGTCCGTGCAGGTGCCGTAGAAGCCCGCATCGCGGTTGATCGAAAGAAAGGCCGGCTCCGGGATTCCCGAAACAACGATCTCTCTCTCTTCTGTGTCGAAGCGGATTGTGCTCACGGCCTCAGGAATGTCGCTGCCTGTTTTGTCGACAGCCGCGAAGGAGAATGGCAGAGTGAAGACGCCGCCCGCGCCCGTGCGCGTCTGACGCACATGCAGGCGCAGCTCGCGTAGAGCCGCATCATAGGCGTAGCGAGCCGTCACTTGGGGATAGCCGACCGTGAAGAGCCACTCGCGGCTGAAGTCGGCCAGGCTCTGGCCTGAGGCCTCCTCGAAACAGGCGAGGAACTGCGCGGTGTTGGCGTTGCCGCCGTTGTAGCGCGAGAAGTAGAGGCGCGCGCCGGCGGCGTACACGCCGGGGCTGAGGATCTGCCGCAACATGTTGAGCACTTCCGGCGCTTTCACGTAAGTCACGCCATCCACCAGTTCGTCGGGATCGTTGACGCCCTCGCGCACGATCTGTCCGAATTTTCCGGTGTCCTCCACGGCCAAGGGTCCGGTGCCGGGCGCGCGCGTCGCGTCCGCCTCGCGCAGGCGCATGAAGGCGGGATCGAAGACCGAGGCGGTGAACTGCCGCTCGATGTCCACGGTGTAGGCTTCGTTGAGCCACATGTCGAAGGGCGACTCCATGGTGACGCCGCTGCCGCAGTGGTTATGCTCATACTCGTGCACGATCACTCCGTGGGCGTAGATCAGGCGCGCGTCGGCCGTGGTGTCGTCGATGAGCGCGGCTTCGGTGATGATGGTCGTGTTCCCCACGTTCTCCATGCCGCCGTAGTTGGACTTTTCCATGCAGATGGTGCGGTAGGTGTCGTAAGGATAGACGTAGCCCAGTGTGGCGTGCTGCCACAGGATGCTGCGCTTGAGAATCTCCATGGGCACGCGCGCGCCGTCGGTCTTTCCGGGAGGCACGAGGTACTCCAGTGCTATGCGGCGGCCCTCGGGGTATGTGACCGAATCGGTCAGCGCGTCCCAGGTGCCAGCGCAGGCGATAAAGAGATACGGCGCCATGGGCACGTTGTTGACGAAGGTGATGGTCTGGCGCTTGGGGTCGCCCGGTTTGGGCACGGGGCGTCCGCCGGGGTTGGCCGTGCGGTCGATGTCGCCGTTGGAGATGAGGTGCGTGTAGCGCGCGTCGCCTTCGAGCGTCGTGCGGAAGGTGCACTTGGCGGTGCAGTCGTCGATCACCGGCAGGATGCGCTGAAAGCCCCACTGCTGGCACTGCGACATGAACTGCTGGGGCGCGCCGGGCGGCGTGACATCGCGGTAGATGCCTTCGAGCAGCGAGTCAGACGGCGTGCAACGGCAGCGGGTGAAGAGGCGGATCGTTTCGCCCGCTGCGAGAGGTTGCGGCAGCGGGATCACGAGTTTGTGGCGTGCCGCGTCCAAGGTAAAAGCGCACGCGAGAAGCTCACCGGAAGGGGACGGTGGTAGGGACGGTTCCCCGAACCGTCCGCGGACACCTCGGGGAGGTGTCCCTACCAGGCCAATCGCCACTTCTAAGACCTCGATGTCGCGGGCGTCCAGTTCGAGCGTGGCGAGCGGCTCCCGTGCAGTGAGGGTGAGCACAGCGGTGCCGTCCACATGGTTTTCGAAGAACGACAGCGTAATCTCCATGTGGTTCAGTTGGGCGGCGGGCAGGCGGAATTCCGAGCGCTTGAAACGAAACGGCATGGCAGGCTCCTCAGTTGGGGGCACAACGACTCAGCGTTAGGCGGCAAGTGTAGACATCCCGGCGGGCCGCGTCAAGGCACACGGTGGCGCATATCTCATATACCGTTCTCGTAACGCACCTGCGGTGTTGACGGACAGGGTGTAACTTGCGAAACTCCTGTTCTCATCCGTAAGGCAATGAACCGCGAATTTAAGGAAAGAAGTTCACATGGCTGGTGAAGAGCTGACCCCGATGATGCGGCAATACCGACGCATCAAGGCGGAGTTGCCGGAAGGCGTGATCCTGCTGTTCCGGCTCGGGGATTTCTACGAGATGTTTTTCGACGACGCGCGCGAGGCCGCCCCAGTTCTGGGCGTGGCCCTGACCCAGCGCGCCGGAACCCCAATGTGCGGCGTGCCCTACCACGCCATCGACGCCTACCTTGCCAAGCTGATCCGCGCCGGCAAGAAAGCCGCGATCTGCGACCAGATGGAAGACCCGTCCCAGGCCAAGGGCATCGTGCGCCGCGAAGTCACCCGCGTGATCACGCCCGGCACAGTCACTGAGGACGAGATCCTCGATGCGGCCCGCAACAACTACCTCGCGTCCCTCTATGCGGGCAAGGGCTTCGGTCTCGCCCTGCTCGACCTTTCCACCGGCGCGTTCACGGTCGAAGCGGTCGCCGACGCCGTCACGCTGGCCGAGCATCTCAAACGCTATGCCCCGAGCGAGTGCCTGATCGGCCGCGAGCAGCGCGCCGACCCGCGCCTGGCGGAGCTGCTGGCCGAAGGCGCGGCGGGCTCTGTGACAGAGATTGACGACTGGACGCTGGAGTACGACTGCGCCTATGACCGTCTGCTGCGCCATTTCAAAGTGCATTCGCTTGAAGGATACGGCTGTGAGGGAGAGCCCTCGCTGGTCTGCCCAGCAGGCGCGCTCATCCACTATGTGAACGAAGAGCTGCACCACAACGTCAACCACATCCGCGCTATCCAGGTGCGGCTCGCGCAGGACTTCCTGATGCTGGACGAGAGCACGTGCGTGAACCTCGACCTGATCCCGCAGCGCGGCAAGGCGCAGGAAGTGACCCTTCTCGGCGTGCTGAATAACACCCAGACGCCCATGGGCGCGCGGCTGTTGCGGGCATGGCTCGTGCGGCCGCTGCGGCAGGCGGCCGCCATCACGGCGCGGCTCGACACGGTGGAGTGTTTCACTAAGCAGCGCCTTCTCCTCAACGACCTGCGCGAGAAGCTCACCGGCGTGCGCGACCTCGAACGTCTGATCGCCCGCATCGATTCGGGCCGCGGCAATGCGCGCGATGTCAAGGCGCTGGCCGTTTCGCTGCTGCCAGTGCCCACGCTCCGCGAGCGCATGGAGCGCGTGGAAAACACGCTGTTGCGAGAGGTCGCGACGCATCTGCACCCGCTGCCCGAGCTGGCCGACCTCATCCATGCCGCGATCGCCGACACGCCGGCGGTGGGGCTCAAGGACGGCGGCATCATCCGGCCCGGCTATAACGCGGAGCTGGACGAGCTGCGCGGACTCGCCTCCGAGGGCCATGCCTGGCTGGCGAAGTATCAGGCCACGGAGCAGGAGCGCACCGGCATCAAGACCCTCAAGGTGCGCCACAACCGCGTATTCGGCTTTTACATCGAGGTCTCCAAAGGCCAGGCGGGCGCGGTGCCTCCGGAGTACGAGCGGCGTCAGACGCTGGTCGGCGCAGAGCGCTACATCACGCCCGAGCTCAAGGAGTACGAGCAGAAGATCTTCGGCGCGCAGGAGCGCTCCACCGCGATGGAGTTCGAGCTGTTCTGCGAGATCCGCGAGAAAGTGGTCGCGCAGACAGAGCTGATCCAGGAGACGGCCGACGCGCTGGCGCAGCTCGACGTGCTGGCCTCGCTCGCCGACCGCGCGCTGGCGCTGGGCTATGTCCGTCCGCAGATTCTGGAGGGCGACGCGCTCGAGATCCGCGACGGGCGTCACCCGGTGATCGAGCAGCTTCCCGGCGCCGAGCAGTTCGTGCCGAACGACACGCAGCTCGACTGCCGCCGCAACCAGATCATGCTCATCACCGGGCCGAACATGGCGGGCAAGTCCACTTACATCCGCCAGGTGGCTCTGATCGCGATCATGGCCCACGTCGGCTCATTCGTGCCCGCGCGCGAGGCGAAGATCGGACTGCTCGACCGCGTGTTCACGCGCGTGGGGGCGGGAGACGATCTGGCGCGCGGACGCAGCACCTTCATGGTGGAGATGCAGGAGACGGCGAACATTCTCAACAACGCCACGGCGAAAAGCCTGATTGTGCTCGATGAGATCGGGCGCGGCACCAGCACCTTCGACGGCATCAGCATCGCGTGGGCCGTGGCGGAGTATCTGCACAACACTCCGCGCGTGAAGGCCAAGACCCTGTTCGCCACGCACTATCACGAGCTGACCGACTTGGCGATCACCCTGAGCGGCGTGAAGAACTACACCGTGCAGGTGCGCGAGCACGGCGACTCGGTGGTCTTCCTGCGGCGCATCGCACCCGGCACGGCAGACAAGAGCTACGGCATCCACGTGGCGCGGCTGGCGGGCATGCCCGGCGATGTGATCGAACGGTCGCGCGAGATCCTTTCCAATCTCGAAGAGGGCGAGCTGGAGGCCGGCATTCCGAAGCTGGCCAAACGCAGCGGCAAGAAGAAGCTGTCGGACATTCCGGGACAGTTGACATTGTTTGAG
>CAYSXF010000155.1:0-1779 GCA_964434815.1 uncultured Lentisphaeraceae bacterium | reverse complement strand
TTGATGCCGAGTCATTGGTTTCTGCTCGAAGATTCCGAAGAACTCGACGATAACGAGGAGGTCGAAAGAATGAAGAAGCTGTTGGGGATGATCGTCGGCGCGACGTTGTTCGCGGGTGTTTTGCAAGCGGCGGACGCGGCGGCTAAGCTGCCGCGCGTGCTGATCATCGGCGACTCGATTTCGCACGGCTACACGCCATTCGTGAAAGCGATGCTGACGAACAAGGTCACGATCGTGCACGCGTCGGGCAACAACGCGGCAACGGTGACGGCGCTCAAGCGCGTGGACCAGTGGCTCGGCAAAGAGAAGTGGGACGTGATTCACTTCAACTGGGGCCTGCACGACATGAAGTACATCGACCCCGCGACGTCGGAGACGGACATGGCCAAGCTGGTTGCGGTCGAAAAGGGCAAGCAGTGGGTGCCGGTCGAGCAGTACGAGCCAAACCTGAAGGCGCTGGTGCAGCGGCTGAAGCAGTCGGGCGCCAAGTTGGTGTGGTGTACGACGACGCCTGTTCCTGAAGGTGCGGTCGGCCGCATTCCCGGCGAAGAAGTGAAATACAACGCGGCAGCGCTGCGCGTCATGCAGGCTGAGGGCATTCCGGTGGACGATCTGTGCGCTGTGGTCGGCAACCCGCAGAACCGCACCGCAATGGGCGGTCGCCCCAAAGACGTGCACTACACCGATGCCGGATATAAGACTCTCGCCGCCGAGGTGGTCAAGGCGATCGAGAAAGCGCTGGCGAAGTAGTTCTGCGATTTTTAAGAAAGGTGGGGCGACGTGATCATACTCGACTCAATGCTAAACACAAAAACGATGGCGGTTGTCAT
Source organism: uncultured Lentisphaeraceae bacterium (assembly GCA_964434815.1). GTDB lineage: Bacteria > Verrucomicrobiota > Kiritimatiellia > RFP12 > UBA1067 > CAYSXF01. The sequence goes on along the minus strand of CAYSXF010000155.1, from coordinate 949 downwards.
CCCCGTCGCGTTCTTGGCCTTGCTGGTCTTCTGCTGGAAAGGGGTGCTGCGTCTCTTCGGGGTGATCATTATCCCCGATGACAGCATCGGTGTCGTGAACAAGAAATTCGTGCTGTTTGGGCAGTTCAAGACCCTGCCGGACGGCGCTGTCGTCGCGCTTCGCGGCGAGGCCGGCTTGCAGGCGGAGACACTCGCCCCCGGCATTCATTTCTGGTACTGGCCCTGGCAGTACGAGATCACCATCACGAAGTTCACCAAGATACCCGAAGGGGTCATCGGCGTCGTCGAGGCTTGCGGCGGCAATGCCCTCTCCGGCGGGCGCGTACTCGCAAAGTTCGTTTCCTGCGATTCGTATCAGGACGTGAAGAAGTTTCTGGGTGCGGGCGGCGAGCGGGGCCCCCAGATCGCCGTCATGCCGCCTGGAACGTACCGCATCAATACGGCTTTCTTTTCGATCAAGCTTGAAAAGGCGCTGGAGATACCGGACAACCGGGTGGGCATCGTCACCACGAAGGACGGCAAGCCGCTCGAAACCGGGGAAATCGCGGGCAGTGAAGTTCCCGGGCACAATCGGTTTCAGGACGGCGAGGCGTTCATCGGGAACGGGGGATATAAAGGCCTGCAAGAGCAAGTCCTCCTGTCGGGCCGCTACTACATCAATCCGCGCTTTGCAACGGTCGAAATTGTGGACATGACCAATGTGCCGATCGCGCACGCGGGCGTCGTGATTGCCTATGTCGGCACGCCCGGCATCGACGTGACCGGGGACAGTTTCAAGCACGGCAACCTGGTCAGCAAGGGCCAGAAGGGCGTCTGGGTGGAACCCCTCGACCCCGGCAAATACCCGATTAACCCCTACACTCACAAGGTGGAGAATGTGCCGACGGCGAACGTGGTCCTCAACTGGGCAACCGGCAAGACCGAGGCGCACAAACTCGATGCCAACCTG
>CAYSXF010000154.1:0-7962 GCA_964434815.1 uncultured Lentisphaeraceae bacterium | reverse complement strand
CAGAAGGCCCGCTTGCCCGAGACGGTCACTTCGTACCCGCCGTTGATCTCTTTCTCGACCAAGCCCTCGACAGGCATCTGGCGCGCGTAGGCGTCGGCCAGCGTGCGGTCGATCACCTGTTTGGCGCCGACGCTGCCCGAGAAGAGGAACGTGCCGTTCTGCATGCCCGCGAAGATGACCTCGACCGAGTCGCCGATCTTGCAGCGCAGCGTTCCGTCCTCGTTCGTCATATCCGCTATCGGCACCAACCCTTCGCGCTTGGCGCTCACGTCAAGAATGACGTATTGATTAGTAATGTTGCTCACCGACCCGCGCACGCGGTCGCCGGGGTTGAACCCTTTGCGGTAACCGCTCAACTGCGCGCTCAGCAACGACTCGAAATCTGCCATCGACACTTTTTTATCGCTCATTTGTGCCTCCAAAAAAGGGATAAGGATACCCCATTCGGCCCGCCGCATGCAATCGGTATCGGTATCGCATTTGTAATCGGTTGGTGGACGGGGGATCGAAGAACACGCGTCGTGGCGCGTAGCACCGGGAGCGGGGACACAGGTTCGCCAGCAACGCTCACTCATCGAGCATCCCCGGCCACCAACCGATTACATCGCATTTTACGGGTAGGACGGATAGAACGTACAAGCTGCATTTTCGAGGGACGGCAGGATACTAGAAGGGCAGATAAAGGCGGTTGTCAACTCTCGGGGCAGGGTGAAAGGGCCCGTGGACGGCCCGGCGGGGATTTTTTGGCACCCGGCGTTGACGGCGGGCATCAGAAGACGTATGATGACACCGTTTTCAGGTCGAAGAGGCTAAACCGGTCGGGCGTGTGGGCGTGGCGCACCTGAACGGAGAAACCACGGAGGGGCGGATGTGTACGATAATTGGAGGACGTTTGCTGATGCGGGTGCCAATCCAGTGCGGTATTATTAAGCCCTAGACCGATTCCTGTTGCGTGCAGCCTGTGCAGAACAGAACCATACGGAAATCAAAATGCCATGGCAACCCACAACAATCAAACGCTCGGACAAATTGTTTGCTACGGCGACAGAAACAGTGCGTGTGACGACTGACGCCGGGCCAGGTTTTCTGAAAGCCTTGGGTAATCGTGGTGGGCCGCAGTATTTGGCAGCGGATTGGTTTGCCACCCAACTGGCGGCGTGGTTGGGTTTGACAACTTTTGAGTTTGCCATCATTCAGGTCACGCCAGAGGATGAAATCCAATTCAAGAATGGCCAGGCGCAACCCGGTCCAGCTTTCATTACTCGCGAGCAACTCGGTTGGACATGGGGCGGCACGGCTGCAGAGTTGAATTCACTGGTAAATCAAGCCGACCTGGGGAAACTCATCTTGTTCGATACGTGGACACGCAATTGCGACCGCCATCCACCAGACTTGGCAATGCGCAAGCCAAATCTGGGAAATGTGTTTCTGTCAACCGAGGGAATGCCCGCCGACAAAGCACAACTCATCGCCATGGATCACACTCATTGTTTCAACTGCGGGCGGAATCTTGACGCACAGTTAGCCCACATTGACTTGGTTAAAGACGACCGACTTTATGGGCTGTTTCCCGAATTTCGAACCTTCATACGCCCGCATTTTGGCGCATTGCAGGAGACTGTCGCTAAACTTCAGGTGCTGGACAAGAATTGGGTGAAAGGCTTGGTGAGCGCCATTCCTTCCGAATGGCAGGTAGATTCAGCAGGACGAACAGCGCTTGCCACCCAAGTCTGCGATCGGGCAGACTACGTCCACGAATCATTCATCGATTTGTTGGAAGCCAATCTGACATAAAAGGGGCGTTTATGAATGCGACCAAAGGCTATTATTGTTTGGTTCAGTACTGTCCTGACATTGCCCGCGCAGAGGCGGCTAATGTGGGCGTGGTGTTGTTTGCGCCCGACCATAAATTCATCCGAGCCAAGGTGTCGGATAACAACCGACGCATCCAAAAGTTCTTCGGTCGGGATACCGACAATTACCATCACTTGGACGCGATGAAAAATGCGCTGGTCCAGCGCATCGAAGTTGAGAAGGCGAATTTTGGGTTGCTGACGGATTTGCAGGTGTTCGTCGAAACGCGCGCCAACAGGGTCATATTGACCAACCCCAAGTCCGTAAAAGTTTTCAACCCTGAAGAGGATTTGCAGGCGCTTTTCCAAGAGTTAGTGGAGCAGCCGAACAAAGACCTTGTCGTTCGAGCGCAATTATCGCTTCGCAAGCGACTGGACAATGTTTTAGGTGACGTAGCCTTGAAGAACTATTTGCGGCGTGATCTGGAATTGCAAATCCCGACATTGACGGAAAAACTGATCGCGCCATATGGGTTTCAAAATGGACGCTTCAACTTAATTCAGCCGGTTGAGTTTGAACAGCAACGCAGGGGCACAATAATAAACGCCGCGTGCAAACACGCCATCGAGGGAAATTACATCTACAAAAATCCGGACCAAAAGCTCGGTGAGATGCAACTGTGCGTGGTGGCGGATTTCACAGACGAGACCAGGGACATGGCGGCCAAAGTGGAAACCATCTTCCAAGAATACCATGTTCGCATGTTCGTTTCGGACAGCATGGGGGACTTGAAACAGGAAATTTTGACCAAAGGGAAACCAGTCTTAAATCCCTGACCGGTTGCCGTCTGCGAAGTCCTTCACCTGCCGGATGAACCCCGCCGCCACGTCCCGCTGTTTCCGCCAGTTTTTGGCGTTCATCGCCTCCAGGGCCTTCAGCGCCTCTTCCTGCGTGTCGCCAGCGCCGGTCGGTTCCTGCTGTGCCTCGGGGCCGATGATCGCCGCCAAGGTCCCGCTGGCGACCGGCAGGGCCGGTGCCGAGGTGGGGGCGGTGAGTAGTTCCGGCATGGCGGACATGATCGTCTCCCGGAAATCATCCCGCCCCGGCCGAAAGTAACGGATAGGACGTACAAGCTGCATTTTCGAGGGACGGCAGGATACGAGAAGGGCGGATAAAGGCGTTTATGTCAAGTCGCTGGGCGGGGTGAAAGAGTACGGAGCCGGCCAGGTGGGCATTTTTGATGCCCGGCGTTGACGGCGGGCTCCGAAGGCCGTATGATGGGGACGTTTTACGGTCGGAAAGGGAAAACCGGGCGGGCAGACAGGCGCGGGTGCACCTTAACGGAGAAACCACGGAGGGTCGGATGTGTACGGATGCCGCTTGAGAAGCAACGACAGATTCTAGGCTGGTTAAACGTTCGCCTCTCAGAAATCCAACAAAAGCAAGAATCATGAACAAAACACTGCTCCATCTCTTGTCCTGTTGCCTCATTGGATGCTCGGCATTCCGATCCGCCAATCAACCCATCCTAATCACCTGCGCTCCATTCGATACTTATGTGACGATCAACGGCGACCGGGTGGTTCCTCCAGCAACAGTTGCAGTCAGACGAGACGCCAAGCAGGTTATTGTCGCTCAAAAAGAGGGATTCTATCCCTACACCAAGACCTTCGACTACCACATTAATAATACCGGAGTCATGGACGCGATTGGAACATGCGTCTGGTTCTTTCCTTGTTTTGGACTCCTCACCCCAGGGGCGTGGAGTCTGGACCAGACAAACGTCACCATCCAGATGGAAGATCGAACTGCAAAATAAGGTCATAAAATATGGACACAAAACAAATCGCACTCGCAATTGTAATCTGCGCATCACTGCTGGCTGGCTGCAAATCACCGGGTCCATACGGAAAATTCTACACTGACTGGACCCACAATACTGTGACAAACCTTCCCCCTTATTCAGGGAAGACATCAATCTATCCCTCAACAGGGTTGGCGGAGGACATTAAAAAACTACAGCGGCAAAATTACATATTGTTAGGTGAATCTTATTTTACATGGTCGGAAGAGGCAAATCGGGTCTTGATGCTTCGGCAAGCCAAAGCTGTTGGAGCGGATATAGTGCTTTGGTCACAATCGTATCTCGGAAGCGAACAGTCCACCGCAATTGTCCCCATGTATCAACCCGGCCAAACCTACACCACGACAAGTTCAGGTTCCGTTAACGTCAATGCCTACGGGAGCAGTGGCTACGCTTACGGTTCCGCCAATTACAACGGTTCGGAAACTACAACGACGCCGGGAACATTTTCTACTCAAACAGTCCCAATAACGATCCATCATTATAGCCATGATGCAGTGTTTTTTAGAAAGACAAAGCAACCAGTCATGGGGGCTGCGGTCGTGCGGCTCAGTGATGATCTGCGGACAAAATTGCAGCGCAACACGGGCGCTGTCGTATCGCTGGTAATAGATGATTCTCCCGCATTCAAGGCAAATATTTTTGAAGGAGATGTTTTATTACAGATTGAAGGGGAAGAAATAAGCTCGCCGGTGGATTACGTTGAAAAGATACGCAAATTGGCGGGTCAAAAAGTTAGCGTCGAAGTGTGGAGGAATGGACAAACCAAAATAATCTCTGTTCAATTAAACGTGCGTGAGGATGAGCAACCGAAGAAACCGCAATAAACCATTGGTGGCGCTACCGTCGGTAACTAACGCCGTCGCCGGGCACAAGCAAGTCAGTGAACCAGCAAAAAACACAGCACCTCACCGCACGTCGCGCGGCTTGAGCACCGTCAGGCCGAACGTCATGGTCCACGCCTCGCTGAGCGGCAGCCGCTTCAGCTCGTGCCCCGGACCCCACGAGTCGGAATAGAGCACCTCTTGGGTCTTGGCGTTGTATCCGATGATGAGCCGGATGTGGCCGAACGCACCCTCTTGGCCGATGTCGGGCTTTTCGGGGTACTTGCCCACCACGCAAGCCCACACGACCGGCACGCCCTGTGTCGTGTATTGGATGATGTTCTTGCGGAAGCTCTCCAGCGCCTGCGACTGCCGCACCTTGGATTCTTTGAGCGTCTCGGCGTCCATCGCCGCATAGACCTTCATGGTGTCGATTGTGCGCATGTTGGGCCCGGTCATCTCGGCGAAGTCCATGTAATCGACCGGCTTCTTTTTCTTCTGTTTCGCCTGCCGGTTGTACAGTTCGATCATCTCGTAGAACTTGCTTTTTTCGAAACTCCTGCCGCTGTCGGAGCGTATCAGGTCCCTCTGGTCCAACTGATATTTCCTTCCCACCGCGTCGAGCGCGCCGACCATGCCTTCCAGCGACGTGCCGCCTTTGGAAGCCGTATCCGCCAACTGGGCGATCTCGTGCTGGTCCACCTGCCGCCCGTAATAGCGCAGGAGTCGCTCCGCCGAAGCCGCCGCGCAGTAGCCTTTCTGGCCCTGATCCACCATCGGGACATTGTCCACCCACACGTCGCCCGCGGGATTGCTTTTGACGTTCACCTTCACTGTGCGCGCGGTCGCGTTGTTCGCCCATGAAGGCGTAACGCTCGTCACCGCCGCCGGACCGCCCTCCTTGGCAGGGGTCAGCACCACTTTCACGAACTCGGCGCGGAACGGCATGAGCTGACGCTCCGAGCGGTGAGGGTTCACAAAGGCCCATTCGATCTCGATGCTCACCGGCTTCTTCGACCACTGGCGGCGGCTGACAAAGTAATTGGCCCGGTCGTTCGTTGTTTTTCCGGTCATGCCCTTGGAGCCCGCAAACGCGCTGACCGCATCGGTGACCTTCGTAAGCAGCTCCTTGAACGCCTCCTGGTCCAGTTCGCCCGCGTCGCCCTTGTTGTAGAGCGACAGCTCCACGCGGCTCAGCACGTCCTGCTCGAAATAGACGCGAGCCTCCCAGACTTTGAAATCCCACAGCTTCAGCTCTGGGCGGTTTGACTTCGCCACCTTTTTGCCGTCCACAAACGCGAACCCCTGCGGCTGGAACTCGCCCATGAACGCATCGACGCTCTGCTTCCACACCGTTTCGCTGTCGAGCAGAGCGTCCAGCCCTGCGGCCTGCGCGGTCATTTGAAAGGCCGTGACGACAACAGCCGCCCAAAACATCGTTTGCCTCATTTTACAGCCTCTCTCTCATGAGCCCTGCATGCCGTAGGTGTGCATGCCGGAAAAGAGGTTCGAGACGTTGATCCACGTCAGCGTCAACACAACGAACAGCAGCCCAAGCCACAGGAGCGACGCCACCGCTTTCGGATTGCGCAGTCCGTTCTTCAGGCGGTAGTGGAAGTAGCTGCCGTAGATGAACCATGTGGCCAGCGACCACATCTCTTTGGGGTCCCACTGCCAATAGTGCCCCCAGCAGACTTTACCCCAGATCGAGCCTAGAAGCAGTCCCAGCGTCAGCAGGACGAACCCCACCGCAGCCGTCTGCCGCGACGCCGCGTCCGCCTGACGCACCAGCGCTCCGCCGGATGAAGCGCGCATCATCGGCAGCGCCATCAGCGCCGCCCGCGCCAGCAGCACATACCCCGCCACATAGCTTCCGACGTGCGGCACAAAGAGCGGGCTTTGCAAAGCCGGCGGCAGCCGCTTGACCTCTTCGCTGAAGACGAACGCGGCCGGAAACAGAATCAGCAGCCCCAGCAGCGCGTCCTGCATGTCGGTGTCGGTGCCGGTCTGCCTGCGGCTCCACTGCGAAAGCGGCCAGAGAAAGGCCGCCATGCACAGAAAGAACTCGAAGAGGTTCTGCATCGGCGGATGGCCCGTGTAAAAGCCGCGCCACACGAGCGACGCCACCGCGGCGGCGAACCCCATGAACCAGAGGTTCCGCCCCACCGGCCGGCACTTGCCTCGCAGCAGCACCGCAGCCGCCAGAAACAGCGCCATGGTCAGGTAGCTCAGTCCGCCCTGAAGCGTCGCTTTGACCATCATGACGGAACCTCCCTCATCTCATGCCGAGCTGTTCCGCGCAGCATCCGCGCGGCAAAGAGCAGGATGCCCGCGAAGAGCACCGCAAAGCCGGCATACACCACGGGCAAACCCGGATCGCGGATGAACTGTAGCACCGTATAGGTCACCGGGCGGCCATACACGTCCTTGCTCTGACCCCAGCTCATCTGGTAGATGTTGTAGCCCTGCACATAGACCGGATGATTGACGCGGACAGTCGCCGCATAAGACGCCTGCCCCGGCTCCGTGATCGTAACTTGGCTGCGGTACTCCCTCACCGGCGGCATGCGCCCCTCGTCGCGGTCCTGTCCGTTGGCGTCGTAGTACTCGACGCTGAAATTCTCTAACTTGACTGTGAACGGAATGTGTCCGATGAACTTGTTGAGGGTGGACCCCTCCCACAGCTTGTCCGACACGTCGCCGTCGATCAGCGCCATCGACCCGATCACGGGCCGCTCGGGCGTGCTCGTGCGCTCCGCGATCCGCCCCATCAGCCATCCCGCCAGCACGCACGCGCACCCGATGTGCAAAAGCGCGGAGTCAAAGTGACGTCGCGTGACCGCGCGTATCCCGGAAACCGCTAGCCCGCAGGCGAAGACCGCCGTGATAGCCAGCGGAACCGTGCGCGACATAACCGCTCCCGACATCTCAGGGCCGAAAAAGGCCAGAGCGACTGAGCCTACCGCAAAAAAAGCACATAACCCTGCCGCTACCCCGAGGCCAAGCAATCTGTCGAGTGTCTGTTTCAAACTTTGACTACCGTGTCGACTTCAAGTTCAACCAAAAGATCGTCGCGGCAAACGTCGGCCTCGATCGTGACCAGCGGCATCTTCTCCAACCGGTGCGCCTTGAGCCACGCCTGCCAGTCCTCCATGTAAGAGGCTTTCTTCAGATACATCACGGCGCGCGTGGCGTCCTTCCACCCCATGCCGCGCGAAACCAAAATGGCCTCGACCACATCCATGGTGAGCTGGATCTGCTTGGGCACGTCGTCCACATGCGCCGTCGCGCCGCCCGGCTCGATGCTGGCCGTGCCCGACACCATCAGCGTGCGATACTCCGGCGTGGCGATCTCGACCGCGCGGCTGAACGAGCTGCCGTACTGCAGAGCGGCGCACTGGAGCGGCGACGGAACCGCCTCGACGGTGACCGCGCCTGTCTCTTATACACATCTCCGAGCCCACGAGACAGGCAGAAATC
>CAYSXF010000153.1:0-7986 GCA_964434815.1 uncultured Lentisphaeraceae bacterium | reverse complement strand
GTCGTGGCGCGTTCGGCGAGGCTGGTGAACGCGCCGGAGATTTCTACGGTGCCTCCCTCTGGCGCTGTCCAACGGATCACGCTGAGTTCGTTCGCGGGGCCGGGGTGGAGCGCGAGCTGTCCCGGTGGCCACGTGATGCCCACCGTGCGGATCGTCGAGGTCGTGGCGTTGACGGCAGCCCAAGGCTCGCCGGAACCGTCTTGCGGCCATATGCGAAAGCCCGTCGCGGTGCCGATCTTGTTTTGGGCTGGCCAGAGATCCCAGCGTCCGCTGCTTAGCAAGACCATCCGGTCGGGGTCGAGGCTTCGCACCAGCGGCAGCATGGCTGCGGCGTGCCTGAAGGTCGGCCCGTCTTTTGTTTCGTTCAGAAGACCCCAAGTGACCACGCTCGGGTGGTTGCGGTCGCGCACGATCAGCTCGCGTAAGGCGGCGTCGAAGCGCTCGGGCATTTCGGGTGATGGCGCAATGGCCCAAGCCGCATAGGACTCTTCGTAAACCATGAGTCCGATCTCGTCGCAGAGATCCAGTTGCATCGGCGTGGCCGCGCCCCAGATGAACCGCACGGTATTGAAGCCCATGACCTTCATGTTAAGGAGATCGCGCCGCAGCATGTCGGGGTCGCGGGGAAACTGCTGCCCGATGGGGAAGTGGTTGCAGGTGTGGGCCGATTTCAGGTAGAGGCGTTTGCCGTTCAGACGGAAGTAGCCGTCGGAGAAACGGAAGTCTCGGAACCCGCAGCGCACGGAGCGCTCGGCGAAGTCCGGACGACCGCCGTCGGAAATCCGGGCGGTGACGCGATAAAGATACGGATCGTTCAGGTTCCAGAGGTGCGGATGGCCGACAGACAGGTCGGCTTCTGTCTGCGAGGTGCCGGACGGAATCTCGCGGTCGAGCGTCAGCGCGGCTACGGTTTCGCCGCTACGCGCGGATGCCGCAGTCAGGGCGATACGCACCTTTCGAGTTGCGGAAGTTGCGTTTCGGACAGCGAGGCGGACATGAATGGCGCCGCTGTCCGCGCTGAGAACGGCTGGCGACGCAAACAGGTCTTCAAGGTAGGCAGGCGGCACGCAGAGCAGCTCGACGCTTTCCGTGATGCCGCCGTGATTGAAGCTGCCGCCGGCAACGAAATCTTTGCCGCCCTCCTTGCAGCGTCTGGCTGTTTCACTGAGGCGGATACCGTCGATAGGCGTTTCGGTCGGATTCAGAACGCGCACAATCAGGCGGTTGACTTGACCCGGCTTGACCGCACTGGTGACGTCGAGCGTGAAGGGCGTCTCCCCGCCCTCGTGTCCGCCCACCTGAACGCCGTTGAGCCACACCTCGGCCAAATAATCCACCTGCCCGAACCGCAGCAGGACGCGCCCGTTCGCACACGGGTTGACGGGGGCGGTGAACTCGCGCGCATACCATGCCACGCCGTGATAGGCGGGGAACGCTCCTTGGATAATCCACGGCACCTTGGCCGGTTTGGCGCCGTCGAGTCGCGCCGTCTCAAACCACTTCTGCTCGCGGCCCGCGTTCTTCGGGTCTGTGGCTAGCGACCAGGTGCCGTCGAGCGGCAGAACCTCGGCACCCGCCTGCCTGCCTTGAGCAAGGGCCGTGGCCGCACCAATAGCGGAAAGCGCTCCGCAAATCAACAGACTGTTCATCAGGGTTCTCCTGCGAGAGGGTTTCCTACTCAGGTTGGCAGACGGGGAACATGGAGATCCGGAACTTGGCGCAGCCATACGGGATGAGCGAGATATTCCCGGTCGGCTTCCGTTTCGCGGCCGGTCCGGCTGGCAGGCGGGGCGCTTCGGGCGTCGGGTTCCAATCGATCGCGGAGGCATTCACCCGCAGGGTCAACGGTGACGCCAGAGGCCAGTTCCATCGGGTCGGCATCGGTCGACGCTCAACAATGACGTCGGGTGTCTGTACGTTCAGCGCATAGTTCCACGTTGCGGCCGGGTCAGGCGTGTTCGCGTCTTGGGTGTCCGGGATCGGCAAGGCGAAGAGCAGCGGGCCGTAGGAGACGGATGCGTAGGGAGCGCCCTGCGCGTTGTTGTCGCGCCCCGTGAGAATGCCCGCCGACATTGGGAAACGTAGCCGTATGGAGCCGCCGGATTTCCAGAGCCGTTCGACGCGCACAAAACCGTTGGCGTCGGGCGCGGCCTCGACACTTGATCCGTTCACCGTCAGCTCAGGATTCTTGCACCAGCCGGGAATGCGGAGCGAGAGCGGGAACGCGGCTTCGCGAGCCGGGTTGACGCTTATGTCGATAACCTCGTTGAAAGGGTAGTCGGTCCGGCACACGATTTCTACCGGCACGCGGTCAGCAACAAGCGCCGATACTTTACAAGGGCCGTAGTGTGTGGCGGCCAGGCCGTTGTCATAGGTGGCCATCCACATGTGCATCACATAATTGGGAAGGATGCGGTTCAGCGCAGCCGTACAGCACAGCGGATAGTGTGTCCGCTGGTACGAGTTTCCTTCGGCTTTAGGCCCGTGCGGATAGGACGGCGACCGGTCGACGATGCGGTTAGGGCTCTGGAAGTAGACGTGCGTTTTGAAATCGCGCGAGACGGTGGCAGGAGCCGCATTGAAAAAAGCACGTTCGGCCCGGTCTGCCAAGCGCCCTTGTCCACTGATCGTGAGCAAGGCGATCTGGCTCCACAAATAACCCGCCACATCGCAGGTTTCGGTTCCGCGGAAAGCGCCGGTCGGCCCGTAATACTCATCGGCGACGGGCACGCCGGAAGGCTGCATCGCGTCCCGCTCGAGAAGGTCGTGCCAGGCAAGCGCCGCGTCTAGGAATTCGCGTTTGCCGGTCCACAGGTAACCCAGCGCCCACGGCGTCGTGCTTTCGAGAAAATGCACGACGTGATCGTTGGGCTCTGCTCCAGGCTTGAGGTTGGGCATCGTGCGGTAGCGGTTCCACGAATCGCCCCCGGCGCTTTTGTCCCCGCCGCCATCTTTTGCGAACAGCGTCGTCAGTCCAGAGGCGATCTCCTTGTTTCCCGTCCACGTATAGGTTTCATATGCGGGCCAGGGGTTGGACATGCCCCAGCCCATCCTCATCCAGTCGCGGTCTCCGCTGTAGGCCGTTTCCAGTGTCTGCAACACGCGCTTGTCTGCGGAGCCGGCGTAGTAGGCAGCGAGGGAGCGCCCCAATAAACCGCAGGCCCAGAAGGGCCATCCGCCTGCGACTTTTGCGCCTTTCATATCGTCGGGTTTGTTCTTGTTAAGCCACCACAAGAAAAGGACGCTGTTGGTGTTCATGTGGGCTGCGACGACGTCGAGGCGCGTCTTCGCCTGTTGAATGAGCGCGCCGTCGTGCAGGATATAGCCCAAGCGGACAAGCCCGTCGAACCAGTATCCGCCGCCCTCGTATGGCCATCCGCCTTTGGGCCAGTTAAGGCGCTCGCCGGTCATCGTGTGGTCAACCGCCCAGGCTCGCTTGAACTCGTCGTTGTATTCGTCCATGTGCCCTGTGAAGCCGTCCTTCGCCGCCAGGCACCAGTCGCGCAGCCAGCCCGCTGGCTCCACCGCGCCGGGCGGCAGAGGGATGAACGCCGGATGCGTCGGCGGCTCGAAGGGCCGCGCGTAGTTCGCGCTGCCGGCTAGTTTGGCTTCAGACGCATCGGCCGAAAATCTGGCGGTAAATAAAAGCGCCGCCACTACCGTGAGAAGCAGAGATGATTTGAGCATGATCGTTACTCCCCTTTATCATTCACACTATACGCCTCTGATGTATATTTCGGAAGTCCGATTTGCGCAAAATTAATATCAGAAAAACGCAAACATAAGCTTCTGATGACGCGGTGCAGAAGGCGCACTACCCGGCGGTGATCATGGGGCTGATTCCCTCCATCGGCGCGCTGGCGTGGCTGATCATGTCCAGCGCCTGCGCGGTCGCAGGCACGAACTACGCGCAGATCGCGGACTGGACGCCCTTCGCGTACGCGCACCGGGCGACGGGCTTTATCGCGCTCGAGCGGGGGTTCATCCTCTCATCGATGCTGTGGCCGACACTGACGGTCTTCATCATCGAGAAGCGCTTTTTCGGTGCGGCGCTGATGGCCCTCGTGATGGAGCTCTTCTCGTGGATCGGCATCATCCACACCTACCGGATCGGCGTGCAGGGGCAGCTCTTCCACGGCTTTGTGGACGGCCACTTCTGGCAGGCGCAGTGGCAGTTCGCACTCGCCTACGCGGTTATCGCGGCTTTCTTCCTCTACACCCACGCGAGGCAACGCGTAACCCGTAACTTGTATCCGTAAGTTGTCATACGCGTCAGGGTTCATTAAAGAAGTCAGATGCGCTTGCTAATTATTTCGAGAAATAGCAGCCCACGACGTTATTGAAAACCCCAAGAATACGCTGGACGATTCGGCGCAGAGCGATGTACGCTGTCTCTATTGGCAAATGGTATTTGTAGATGTGTGGGAGGGAAAAGCGCGTGAGAAGAAGTGTCGGGTTGGTGTTGGGCGTAGCATGGGTTCTAGCGGGAGTGGCGCAGGAAGGGGGGCTTCCCGATATCGCGCCGAAGGCGGGGTGGGACTCGTTGCCGCCTGTGAAAATGTCCGAAAAGGATTGGCCGTGCTGGCGAGGACCGAACCTCGACAACATTGCGCCCGCCGGCCAGAAGCCGCCTGTGGCCTGGGGCGCGAGCGAGAACATTTTGTGGCAGGTTCGGCTTCCGGGCGTCGGACATTCATCGCCGTGCATCTTCGGCGACCGGATCTACATCACATCAGGATTAAAGAACAGGGCCAATCGACCGTTTGGCTTGTTTGCCTGGAGCGGGCCACGGGCAAGACGGTGTGGCAGACCGAGATATATAAGGGACCGCCCGCGAAGATGCACCCCGACAATTCGCCAGCCTCCGCAACGCCCGCCTGCGACGGCGAACGCATCTTCGTGCCTTACCAGAGCAACACGTCGATCGTTATGACGGCGGTGGGGTCGGGAGGGAAAGTCCTGTGGAATCAAACGGTCGCTCCCTATAACACGATACAGGGGTTCTCGGCGTCGCCGAATTTTTACAAATCCGCGGTGATCATCCCGGTTGAAGGGCCCAAGGGATCCTATCTGACGGCGTTTCACCGGGCGACCGGCGAAGTGGTGTGGCGCAAGGCGCTGCGTGCGGTCGGAGAGGGGTATGGGCCGGCGGTGGTTGCGCATGTGGCGGGCCGCGACCAGCTTTTGCAGTTGGGCGGCACGTACACACGCGGGTGCGACCCCGAAACCGGCGCCTTGCTCTGGGAGTGCGAGGGCCCTGCGAAAAAAGTCTGCGTCGCGACGGCGGTCTTCGACAACGACACGGTCTATGCGACGGGCGGGTATCCGAACCGGAGGCTGATGGCGATACGCGCCAACGGGACGGGCGACGTTACGCAGAGTCATCTCACATGGTTCGTCGACGTGAAAGCGGGATACGTTCCGTCGCTGGTGCTGCGCAACGGGCTGCTGTATTCGGTCGTCGATCAAGGGCTGATGCGCTGCTACAACGCGGCTGACGGCCGCGTACTGTGGGAGCATGATTTCAAAGTGCCATTCTATTCGTCTCCGGCGCTGGCAGGGGATCGGATCTATTTGTTTGATCGCAAAGGCAAGGGGTACGTGGTGCCGGCGAGCCGCGAGGCTGGCATCATTGTGACCAACGAATTGCCCTTCGGCGCGTTTGCCACGCCGGTGATTCTGGAAGGCCGAATCTATCTGCGGACGCTGGGCGACTTCTACTGCATCGGCGAGAAACCGCTCAGCCAGCCACGGTGATTGTCGCCATTTCTCATAGCGCTCGGACGCCATGCAGACTAGGCCTGGTCGGCTTGGAGCAGGTGCCAGAGCATGAGGTCGCCGTCGAAAACGAACTGCGAGCTGAAGCGGCGGCCCTGAAGCATCAGTGGAATCCAGATCCTGTCATCCGCCCACATACGCCCGTAGGGAATGTCGGCCTCGTCGCACCAGAAGGGGTCCGCCTCGTCGGTCTCCGCGAGCGTGCCCTCATAGGCGCTGGCGGTGAAGACGTGGCAGCGCAGCGAATAGCCGTCGGTGAAAGCGAAGTCGAGCAATCCGGCACTGCGCAGGTTGAGCGGGGTGAGTCCGACCTCCTCCTGCGTTTCGCGCACGGCGGCCTGCTCGGGCGTCTCGCCGGCTTCGAGGCGTCCGCCCGGCGCGTTGAACTTGCCGTGTCCGAGTCCGCGCTTCTTCAGGATCAAGAGGAGTTTGCCCTCGGTCCGGATGAAGGTCAGGACGGCGGTGTCGACCGGTCGCCACAAAGCCCAGTCGATGGAGAATGCTGGGCCTGATGGCGTTGCGAGAGAAATGCTCATAGGGGGTGCTGTGTTGTGGTCGGGCGGTTTCCCCGAACCAGCCGCAGAAGCCTCGGGGAAGCGTCCCTGCCGCTCAGTCGATATGTTTGGAGATGAAGTTTTCGCGGATGTAAGTGATCGCATCTTCGAGAGACGGCAGGATCTTCGTACAGTGCTTGACCATCCACGGCGAACAGTCTTTGAAACTGAAGGGCGAGAAGGCGATCACGAACTTGCCGAGGTCGTGCGACGCGTAGAAAACTTCCATCGCGGTGCCGATCGAGGTCTTGCTGTAGTTGACGATGACGATATCCGCGTCGCGCACGTCCTGCAGGTCGAACTCCACGATCTCGTTCGCGCTGTCCACTTCGCGGTCCTTGAAGTTGCGGCGCATGGGGTCGAGCAACACGAAGTGATCCTTCAACTGCTGCTTGGCACGTTCGCGCCAGGTGGCAGCCAATTCCGGATGCTCATCCATGATCGGGCCGCTCAGATAGATCTTCTTTTTCAAGTTCATGTTGGAGAAACTTACGGGACGAGGAACGACGCGGTGAGTGCGGTGACTTCTGCGCGGATCTTCGTCTGCAGTTCGGTGTTCTTCAAGTCGCTCAGAATGTCCGCGATCCACATGCCGATCTTGCGCATTTCGGCCTCCTTCATGCCGCGGGTCGTCACCGAAGCGGTGCCGATGCGGATGCCGGAGGTGACGAACGGGCTGTTCTTGTCGAACGGGATGGTGTTCTTGTTGCAGATGATGCCCGCGGCGTCGAGCGCGGCGGCTGCATCTTTGCCGGTGAGGCCGGCGCGGGCGACGTTGACCAGCATCAGGTGGTTGTCCGTGCCGCCGGAAACCAGATGGAAATTGCGCGCGCTGAGCGTGGCGGCGAGCGCCTGGCTGTTCGCTACGATCTGCCGCGCATAATCTTTGAACTCGGGCCGAAGCGCTTCGCCGAAGCAGACCGCCTTGGCGGCGATGATGTTTTCGAGAGGGCCGCCCTGAAGCCCGGGGAAGACCGTCTTGTCGATGGCCTTCGCGAAGATCTCACGGCAGAGGACCAGCCCGCCGCGAGGGCCGCGCAGCGTCTTGTGCGTCGTGGTCGTCACGAACTCCGCGTACGGCACCGGACTGGGATGGACGCCGCCTGCCACGAGCCCGGCGATATGGGCCATATCGACCATCAGCATGGCGCCGCATTTGTCGGCGATAGCACGGAAGCGGGGAAAATCCAGAATGCGCGGATAGGCGCTTGCGCCCGCGACGATCATCTTGGGCTTATTCTCCATCGCGAGCTTTTCGATGGCGTCGTAATCGAGCGACTCTGTCTCGGGCGAGACGCAGTAGGGCACGATGTGGAAAAGCTGGCCGGAAAAGTTGAACGGACTGCCGTGCGTGAGATGCCCGCCTTGGTCGAGGCTCATAGAGAGGATGGTGTCGCCGGGCTTGAGCACAGAGAAATACACCGCCATATTGGCCGAACTGCCGCAGTGCGGCTGGACGTTGGCGTGCTCTGCGCCGAAGAGCTTTTTCGCGCGCTCGATGGCGAGTGACTCGACCGTATCCACGGGGATGCATCCGCTGTACCAGCGCTTGCTTGGATAGCCTTCCGCATACTTGTTTGTGAGCACGCTGCCGGAGGCCCTGTCTCTTATACACATCTGACGCTGGCGACGAATAGAGAGGTGTAGATCTCGG
>CAYSXF010000152.1:0-7986 GCA_964434815.1 uncultured Lentisphaeraceae bacterium | reverse complement strand
CCTTTCGGCGAACCGCCTCGGCAGCAGCGCCGGCGGCCTCTGGCGCATCGGCAGCGGCGTGCATGAAGACGACGCCCCAACCGCGCTGGCCCTTGTCTGCGGCGTCATCGAGAAGCTCGCCGCATCGCCCACCGCGCCCCGCAAGGTGATCGGCCTCGTCAGCCTCACCAACGGCCCCGAACGCGGCAACTGGGCCGAAATCCCCGTCGCCGACTGGCGCGCCCGCCTGAACGCCATCGCGTCCCGCTCCCACGGCCGCGTCATTTTCACCGAACTCGCTTCCCCGCAGGCCATGCTCGACGCCGCCCACAGGCCCGACTTCCTGTGTATCCTCAACCCCTATGGCGAAGCGATCCCTGCCGCCAGCGACGACGGTATGTCCGCCGTCCTAGAAACCATCCGCGGCTACGTCAAAGCCGGCGGCAACTGGTTCGAGGTCGGCGGCTACTCCTTCTATCAGGCGCTCCGCCCGCACCGCTTCCTCGCCTACGACGCCGCCTACCCCGTGGCCTTCTCGGACTTCCTGCACCTCGAATCACGCAACGGCACCGCCGCGCTCTACCGCGTCCAGCCCCGCGAGGTCAAGCAGCCGTGGGACGCCGCGAAAGACCACGCCGCCATCTTCATCCCCGGCTCGCTCGGCTGCGGCGGCGATGCGCGCGGCGGATACTGCGACCACGCCTTCAGCGCCTACGTGCGCCCCGGCGAGACCTGGCGCACCCCGGCCGTGCGCATGACCCTCGGCACGCCCGTCTACGAAGACCTCGCCCGCTACACCGCCGCGAACGGGCTTACCCGCACGCTCGCCGACAAGGTCAAGCCCGACACCCTCGCCCGACTCAAGCAGTCGGTCCTCCTGTTCCTCGCCGGTCCCGCCCGCGAAAAGACCGCCTGCCTCGACAAGCTGCCCGTCCCGACCCTCATCCACTTCTCAGACTACCTCAAGGGCGGCTTCGACAAGGAGTACCCCGACCACCTGCCGACCAACGCGAGGTTCGGCACGCTTGAAGAACTCAAGGCCTTCTTCGACCGCGCCCATGCGCTCGGCCACCTCGTCAGCCCCTACACCAACCCGACGTGGTGGTGCGACCACCCCAAAGGACCGACCTTCGAGCGCGAAGGCGACGCGCCGCTGCTCAAGAAGCTCGACGGCAAGCCGGTCTACGAGCGCTACTCCGCCAACGACGGCTGGACGATCACGATGTGGCATCCCGCCGTGCAGGCCGCCAACCGCGTCACCGTGCGCCAGTTCACCCAAGACTACCCCGTGGACGTCCTCTTCCAAGACCAGTGCGGCGCGCGCGGCTGGCTCTACGACACCAACCCCGCCTCGCCCACGCCCTACGCCTACAGCGAAGGCATGATCGCGATGAACGACGAGGACAGCCGCACCGTGCCCCTCGGCACCGAGAATGGCTGGGACCGCGTCGCCAACTACCAGACGCTCCTCTGCGGCATGAGCTGGGGCCTCGTGCCTACCGAGCATCATCCCGCCTGGACGCACCTCTTCAAAGCCGCCTACCCGCCCAATACGTGGGAGATCTTCCCGCTCGCTCAAGCCGTCATGCACGACAAGGCCGTCTTCCTCCACCACGACCTCGGCCAGTTCGTCACCAATGACCAGACCCTCTCGTGGACCCTCGCCCTCGGCTACAGCCTCAGTTTCCGAGCAAACGTCTCGGCCCTCTCGCAGGACGCCCCGCGCGAATGGCTCGCCTGGCTCGACCGCCTCCAGAAGTCGGTCTGCGCCCGCCACATCGGCCAGCCGCTCCGCGCCTTCGCCCACGACCGTGGCCCGCTTTTCGCCACGGGCGGCGACCCGCGCCGCGAGTCCGACGACGGCCTCATCCGCGCCGAGTATGGCGGAGTGTGGATCCTCGCCAACCTTGGGGATGTGCCGCGTGCCGTCGTGGGCGACACGCCGCACACCGTCGATGGCGTCAAACTGCCGCCCTACGGCTTCCGCGCCGAAGCCCCTGGCATGACCGCCGGCCTCGCTCCCGACGGCACTGGCTATGTCACTGAGACTGCCAAAGGCAAGACCGACCTCTGGATCTATGGCTACCCGCAGTCCGCCGTCTCCGTGCCGGTTCCCGGTTCTGGCAGTGTGACTGTCACGCTCGATGGAGACAAGACGCTCGACACACGACGCTCGACGCTCGGGGACGTGCGCCTCGTGCTCCCGCAACGCGGCTCCATCACGCGCGTCGCACCACCCACCGACCTCGCGCCAAGCGACTGGCCCGGCGCGAAACCCGCCATCGGCATCATCGACCTCGGCGCGGGCATTGCGCCTGCGCTCAGTTCCGTCAGCCCCGCCGACTGGCGTGCGGCGTTCGAGTCCTCCGCCCTCGCGAAGCAGCACGGCCTCTCCGTCAAGATGCTGACGACGTACGACGAGATTGCCGCCGCCCTCAAGGCTGGCCCGCACGCCTTTTTTGCAATCATCAATCCCTACGGCGAGATCTTCCCGTCAGCCGGCCCCGGCCGCTGGCGCGAGACGCTCGACGCGGTGCGCACCTATGTCAACAACGGCGGCACCTGGTGGGAGACCGCGGCCTACTCCTTCTTCCGCGCCGCCTACCGCGACGGTGGCGCGTGGAAGAGCGATCACTGCGCCTCCGCCGGCACCGACTATCTCCATCTTCCGGTCGGCGACGGCGAAGTGGATGCTCCCGCCGAACCTCTGCACGCGACCGAGACCGGCAAGGCGTGGCTGGGCGATGCTCTAGCCGCTAAGCTCGATCAGAGCGCAAGCGTGGTCAACCGCGGAACGCTCTCCGCCAAGGCCTTCCCTGCGACCGTGCTGGTGGCGGGCGCAGGCGACAATTTCATCGGCGGCTACCGCCTCGAAGGCTGGGGTTATCTGTGGCGCGTCGGCGGTTTCAACCCCAACCCCGACGTCGCCACCTCCGTCGCCGTCGCCGCGACGCTCCACCAGTACACCCACCCGCCCGCGCCGCTGCCGCCCGCAGGCACGCGCTTCCTCTACCACGCCACGCTCGAGCCCGTTTCCTTCTGGCAGCGCCTCAAATCCAGCATCTAGCTCCCTCTTGCGCATTAAGAGGGGGAGGGAGCTGAAAGACGGAAAGGCATGGCCGAAGAACGGCGTGCGCCGCCCGGCAAAGAGACACATGAACAAGGCAATTTTCCTTATAGCCATGGCACTTCACGTTCAGACCGAGGCAAAGACCATTGACGACCGCTTGGCCGAGTTTGGCCGTGCCGTGCGGACGCGCCTCACCCCTTTGTTTGCGGATGCCGGCGTCCCTTATCCGCCCTCTAGAATGACTCTGATCGGGCTCAAGCAGGAGCGGGAGCTTCAACTGTATGCCGCCGGGCCCGACGGCCCCTACAAGCTGATCAGGTCATACCCAATTCTTGCTGCCAGCGGAACGCTCGGGCCTAAGTTGCGCGAAGGGGACATGCAAGTTCCCGAAGGGCTATATCGCATTGAATCCCTGAACCCGAACAGCCGTTTTCACTTATCCCTGCGCGTCAGCTACCCCAACGCCTTCGACCGCGAACAGGCGAAGGCCGAGCGGCGGACGAACCTCGGCGGCGACATCATGATTCACGGCAACGCTGTTTCGATAGGCTGCATTGCGGTGGGAGATCCGGCATCTGAAGACCTGTTCATTCTTGCCGCCGAAACGGGTCTGCGGAGTGTCCAAGTGATCCTGGCGCCCGTGGACTTTCGAGACGGAAAGAGCGTCCGAAGTGACGCCGACACCCCGCAATGGGTCGGGCGCCTCTACGAGAGTATCAAGACCGAACTCAGCACTTACGACAAGGAAAAACCTGCTGAACCCAAGTTTGGACTCGAAGGTCAAAAGCCCTCGCACCAGACCCGATGACGGAGCCGAGGAGGAAATATGAACGTCAGACTGATTGCGATAAGTAAGCCGGTTATCAACGAGTGCCCGAACGCCGGCGACCTGCTGGCCTACTGCGCCCGAGTGAGCAACCCGGAAAACCAAGCCTGCACCGAGACTGCGCCGCGCCTGCTGGCGTATCTGGTGCGGAACAAGCACTGGAGCCCTTTCGAGATGGCTTCGATGACGCTGGAGATCACGACCACGCGCGACATCGCCCGGCAGATCCTGAGGCACAGGTCGTTTTCCTTTCAAGAGTTCAGCCAGCGCTACGCTGCGGTGGCGGCCCCTTCCGTTCTTCGGGAGGCTCGGCTGCAAGACCCGAAGAACCGTCAGGCGAGCAACGAGACGAACGACGAAGCCATTCAGCGCTGGTGGGCCGACGCGCAAAGCGCGCTTTCGCATCAAGCCAGGGCTGCCTACGAGCAGGCGCTGGAGCGCGGCATCGCCAAGGAAGTGGCGAGAGCCGTTCTGCCCGAGGGCATGACCGAGAGCGTCTTGTACATGGCCGGCACGATCCGCAGTTGGATACACTATTGTCAAATACGCACGGAGATCGGCACACAGAAGGAGCACCGCGAAGTCGCCCAGTCCTGCAAAGACATTCTCTTGGGCCAATTCCCTGCGTTGGCTGAGGTTCTCAAGTGAAGGTACAGCGCCCTGTCCCTTTTTCCCATTGACCTGTCGCGCCCATTCCGCTTCACTACTCCTACGAATCAAATCGCCAACAACCGAAGGAATAACAGACCCATGATCAAAACATCCGGCTATCTGATGACGGGAATCTTTGCGGCTATCTGCATCGGCGGCTGCGCCGCACCGAAAAACTATACCGGCCTCACGCCGCTCTCGCCGTTCACGCGCCTCGCGAGCCCCGCCTTCTACAAGCCAGACGGCTCGTTCGACCAGGCCGTCGCGAAGCAAGCCTACTTCGACCTGATGCAGGCCTACCACTATCCGATTCCGGAGATGCTCAAGAGCGACGCGTTCTGGGTCGCCGATTTCATGCAGGGCGATTTCGCGAGGCTCGGCATGGGCGGCATCTTCTGGATCAATATCGAAAACACCTATGGCAACGCCGGCGCCAAGGCCTATAAGGGCTCGTTCAAGGACCAGAAGTTCGGCTACCTCGGCCACGAGATGTATCTGCTTCCGGGCCAGATGCTCCCTGAGCATTGCCACCTCGCCGACGGCGACGGCAAAGGCTTCGGCCCGAAGATGGAGACCTGGCACATCCGCCACGGGTCGGTCGAGTTCTTCAGCGAAAACAAGGGCACGTCCGGCGAGACGCTGATCAGCGACATGCCCGCGGGCGAGCGCCCCTGGGGATACGGCCAGCCGTGGTTCAAGTCGAAGTACGTTAAGAAGAGTGTTGCGGGCGAGATCTACTCGATGAGCGATCCCGAGTCGTGGCACTTCATGCGCGCCGGCAAGAACGGCGCCATCGTCTCCGAGTACGCGACCTACCACAACGACGTCAAGTTCAGCAAGCCGGCCATGCAGTTCGGCAACTCCAAGGCCGCCGAGATCACCAAGCTGAAGAAGTAGGCAGCCGAGGACCTGTTCGACACTCGCTTACCTATGGGTGCGGGAAGACTCACCGGCCTTCAGCGACATGAACGCCTTGAAGCGTCGTCCGAATCCCTGCGCGAAACAGCTAGGGCGGTTTTTTCAAATGTGCAGCCGTTTTGGGAGGGACGTTTGTTTCCACACCTCATGAAGTGTGGAAATGCCGCAGTGAAGAGGCCTTATTGTTCTCTTGAAATGACTTCATTGAATTCATCTTCATTGGACGTTGGCTATGTTGTCCGCGCACTTAGGCAAAGCTATGGGGCCTGATAAATCGCATGCCGACGGGCTTTCCAATAAGCGGCCTGAAGATAGAAGATGCCACTGCTTGACACCCGATCATAGTCTGGACGGGTGATGGCGCGTGAAAGCAGCTCTCGCTGTTCATCCGGGAATGGTGTGCCGCTGTCCATCAACTGAGACAACGCCGCCTCGCCGCTCTCACGAATGTTGTACCAGACCTTACGGTATGTGCCTGTGGGACTCAGTCCCTCGCCTGTCCGCCAGTCGGTGCAGAGCATGGTCAGGTCGAGCTTCTGCGCGGCTTTGTCCGCATTCGCGGCCCGCCCCGCGCACCGTTTGGAAACCATGGCCATGACCGCCCGCATCTGACGCTTCAAGCCTGCATCTGTCTCCAACGACTCAAGCAGTTCCATCGAATCCTGCATCTGGAGCAAGGCATAGGTCGGTTGCCTGTCTTCAACGGTGAGCGACTGTCCGACTGCGGGACCTATGTATTTTCGGTAAAGGTCGTAGTACTCGCGCTTGCCAGTCACCTCCCACGCTGCGGCGTAGAGCATCGGTAGCCGCGCGGCCTCGTGTCCTTTGACGTTCCACATCCGGCTGATCCCGCGCGTGTCGCGCGTGCCGTCCGCCCGCAGGGAGTCGTAATCGTTCTCCGGCGTGACGTTCCGCGCCATGCGGTCGGCGACCGCGGACACGATCACGCCGATTTCCGCTTTCGTTTCTGCTGAGCACAGCGGGCTGTGGAAGTAGTGCCAGAGCCCGTGGACCGCATGCGTGTACTGATCGCGCGAGGAGTTCCGGTAGATGCCTTTGAGATCCTCGTGACAGACCGCGCGAGCCAGAAACCCCGTCGCGCCGTGCGCTGTGGCGCAGAGGCGGATGCCCTGAAATACCTCGTAGGCCCGCTCACGGAGCGACGCTTCCTTGGTGACCGCGTACCGGTCGACAATCAAGGAGAGCATGACCCCGGCGGAGATCATGCCGTCCTCCATGCCCGTGCCGTAGCCGCACTCGTTGGGCACCTGCCGCGCAACCTCGTCCGCGGTCGGCAGGTGCGACAGTTCGCGCCCGGGCTCGTAGCTGGTCAGGTAGTCGTAGAAGAGGTGCGTGCGCGGGAGAAAGAAGCGGTTCCATGTGACCTCCCATGCGCGCTCGACGCATGCGGAGAGCTTCGCCGACTCTCCGCCAGCGCGCTGTAGCGTGATCAGCGCAGCCGCAGCCTTATCGCACGCCTGGGCCGCTACGTCGTCTCCTTGGTTGCAGCAGATGAGCACCGCGAAATCCCGTTTCGGCGCAAGCCATGCCACCGCGTAATTCATGGTGTTGCAGCCGCTGTGCGTCAGAACCGTACCCCCGCCCCATGGCCGCTCAGCCGCCATCCAACCGAGCGCGTAGTCGCCTCCGCTTGCAGGAGTTTGCAGCGTGTGATAGGTTTCCGCATTCAAGAGTCCGCGCTGCCCCCGCGCGCCCCGAAGCTGATCTGCCACAAAAAGCGACCACTCCTGAAGTGTGCAGTGAACAGTCCCTGCCGGCCCCAAAACCGGAGGGTTATCGGCCTGCGGCCCGTTTTTGGCCACTGGCAAACCCTTTCCGGTGTGCCCCCACGGTTGGTCAAGCTGCCCCGGCGTGCCCGTGCCGCCGTAACCCGCATGCGTCATACCCAGCGGCTCGAACACCCGTTTCGCGAGCGCTTCCTCCCACGTGAGCCCCGTCCTCTTCTCAATGATCGCACCGATGATCACATAGCCGAGATTAGAGTAGAGATACTGAGTTCCGGGCAAGGATTCAGGCTTTTCGAAGAGTCCTAGCCTGACCGCCTGCAACCGCTGTTCCCCCACGGTGCCGCCGGATTTCGCGAGGCGGTGCCAGTCGAGATTCGCGCGCACGCCGCCGCGGTGTGAAAGCAACTGACGTATCGTCAAGCCTTTGAAGTCTGGGTGGAAAGAGGCCGCCTGCTCAGGAAGAACCTCTGCCACAGGCGTATCCCACGACAACGCGCCCTGCTCTACCAAGAGTCCGACCAGCGTCGCCGTCATGGCTTTCGTGTCCGACCCTAAATGCCAGGTGTCGCTCAGCGTCGCGGGCACCGTCACGCCGCTTTTCCGGATTCCGACCACCCCGCAGGGGCCAAGGCCCTGGCTCGTCACGATTGCGCCGGCGAGTGCCGGCACGCTGTATTTGCCCAAGATCGACTTCAGCGCCTCGGTGATTGACCGATCGCCCTCAACCCGAGACTTGGCGCATGAGGGCCTGTCTCTTATACACATCTGACGCTGCCGACGAATAGAGAGGTGTA
>CAYSXF010000151.1:0-7992 GCA_964434815.1 uncultured Lentisphaeraceae bacterium | reverse complement strand
TTTTTCAGAGACGTTGCGGTCGCCCTGTTCTCGTGTTTGGCGGCCCTGACCTTTGCTGGTGACCCGATTGAAAATGGCGTTGATTGGAAAGATACTGCCGGAAACGCCATCTCGTGTCATGAGGGTGGAATGTCTCGCTTTGGGGACACCTTCTACTGGTACGGAACATCATACGCGGGGAATCCACAAGGCATTTGGGGGAAGCGACAGCAGTCCCTTGGACTCCAGCGAGGACTCAACGTCTATAGCTCTAAGGATCTGGTGAATTGGAAATACGAAGGCGTCTGCCTGGATTACAAAGCTCCGGGAAACACGGTCCGCGGATCAGGTCATCGACCTGGCGTAATCTTCAATGACAAGACAAAGAAGTATGTCATGTGGTTCTTTGACATTGTGACCTATCCCGACGTAATGATGACCGTCGCGGTTTCAGATTCTCCGGTCGGCCCCTTCACGATCCTTGGGCTACGTGAGACAGGACAGGAACATGGCTGGGCACAGGATTGTGCGCTGT
The DNA here is from genome assembly GCA_964434815.1 of uncultured Lentisphaeraceae bacterium. GTDB lineage: Bacteria > Verrucomicrobiota > Kiritimatiellia > RFP12 > UBA1067 > CAYSXF01. The sequence goes on along the minus strand of CAYSXF010000151.1, from coordinate 7,478 downwards.
TTAAGGATGATGACGGCAAAGCCTATCTGGCGTACGACGACGGCCAGCGCAATTTGCGGGTCGATCTGCTTTCAGACGACTATCTTAGCTCAACCAAAAAGAATGTTCTCGCTCTCAAGGCACCCGGCGAAGGCACGGCTATGGCAAAGTATAAAGGAAACTACATTGTTGCCTGTTCAGGGGTTCGCGGTTGGGCTGCAACCGAGACCGATTGTGCCGTAGCGAAATCTCCGCTCGGCTCGTACTCAGAAAGACAACGGGTAAGTGAGAAGGATACATGGGGATCGCAAATCTCAAATTTCATTTATATCAAGGAATCCGACACTCTGATGGCGCTGTGTGATCAATGGTGGACTGGCACACCTGGACGAAATGATTTGGAAACATCCCGGTACTTGTGGCTCCCCGTATCCTTTGATCCTGCAACAGGAAGAGTCAAGCTGGAGTACAAGGCACAATGGAACCCGCTGAGCACAAAGAAGCTTGATCAAACGCAGAGGTAATCAACAGCCTGCGGAGCGGGAATGAACGACCGAGGTAACTTTATCCGCAGATTGAATCAACATCTGCGAACATCTGCCTAATCTGTGGATAATATCGTGAAATAATGGACGTGTTATGAATCATAGCGCGAGATGGGTGCTGATTACAGTTCTGCTGGCATGCGTCAACGTGCAGGCTGCGGATTCGTTGCCGCCGCTGAAGGGCGGCAAGGCACCGCAGACGCTCGATGAGTTGTGGGGCGGATTCGATCCCAAGAAGGAGCCGCTGGAAACGGAAGTTCTCAAAGAGTGGGAAGAGGACGGCGTGGTCTGCCGTTTGATCCGCTACCAGGTCGGCGTGTTCAAAGGGACGCCCGCGAAGGTGGCCGCGTTTTACGCCTTTCCGAAAGGCGGCTCGAAGTTGCCCGCCGTGTTACAGATGCATGGCGGCGGGCAGTCGGCCGGTTTGGATGGCGTGGTGGCCGACGCCAAGAACGGCTATGCCGGAATGTCCCTCAACTGGGGAGGCAACAAGCTGAACTTCGGCCGGTCGAAGATGACGTATGACGGCCCGCAGACGGACTGGGGCAAACTCGACGCCACGCATCCTCCGCAGCGGAACAAGGCCAACCATTTCGCCGGGGCGCTCACGCCGGACGAATACACGCTTGATGCAGTCGAGTCGCCGCGCAACAGCAACTGGTTTCTGGTGCTGATGGCGGCACGCCGCGCCATCACCTTTCTCGAACAGCAGCCGGAAGTGGATCCATCGAAGATCGGAGTCACCGGACATTCGATGGGCGGCAAACTCACCACCGACCTGGCGGGCATCGACAGGCGGGTGAAAGCGGCGGTGCCGTCCTGCGGCGGCGCGGGCAATATATTGGAGAGCCAGGCCGCTGATCTGCCTGGCTGCATCACGTCCAACTCCCCGGAACTGGAAATGGCCTGCGTTGCCGACAACGCCTACATTCCGCGGATTGCCTGCCCGATCCTCTGGCTGTCGCCGGTCAACGACTTCCACGGCACCATCAACAACATGGCGTGGACCTGGCGGAATGTGCCCGAGCCGCTGGTGAGGTTCAGCATGGCCCCGCACCTGAATCACGTCCATACGCCGGCCTTTTCGATCACGCGAAATCTCTTTTTTGAGCAGCACCTCAAGGGGAGCTTCACGATGCCGGCGACGCCGAAGCTGGCGATGAGCCTCAAGACCGCGACGGGTATCCCGATGATGACTGTCACGCCGGCCGACGCGGCAGCAGCCAGGCAGGTGGAGGTCTACACCTCGATCGGGCTGAATAACAAGACCCGGTTCTGGCGCAGTGCAAAGGTTGTGAAGAAGGACGCTGCCTGGGAAGCGGCCTGTCCGGTGATGAGTCTCGACGAGCCGCTCTTCGTTTATGCGAATGTGACCTACGCTACGCCGGAAAAATACCGGAATATGGCGCAGTCGCTTGGCAACGCCAACTCCGACGTTTACACCCTCAGCTCACGAATGTTGACTGCGACGCCGGCGCAGTTGAAAGCCGCTGGCGTGAAAGCAACCGATAAACCGGAGCGCATGATCGATGACGGGACGCGCGGCTGGCAGGACTGGATCCAGTCGAACTGGGGGCACCCGCCCCTGTGGCGAGCCTCCACCCGGAAACTGACAGACCCAAAATGGAGAGGGCCAGATGGCGGCAAACTGCTCTTTGAAATCAGGTGCGAAGTCGACAATACGCTGGTGGTCACCTTCAACTGCAATGGGTGGGGCGCGCTTCAGCCCGGCAAACCGGTTGTCGACTACGTCGCGGTGAAAGAACTGAAAGGGTCGCCGGAGTGGCAGGCATTGTCCATCACAGCGGACGAACTTGTCGCGCTTAATCTGAAGGTTAAAGAGCCGCTTGCGAACTGGCGGACCGTTACTGAGTTCAGCATCTGCCCAAGCGGAGAGACCGTGAAAGACGGGCAGAAGGTGAAGGCGGGCGGCAAAGCTTGGCAGGGGCCGCGCGAGATACGGAACCTGCGCTGGGAAGGCGGGAAGTACGTGAGTCAGCGGCCGGCGGATTCCAAGCTGAGCGACGAGGCGTATCAGAAGCAGTTCAACGATTCCATCAGCAAGTCGCTGGAGCAGGAGAAGCTTGAACGGAAGGAGAATTAGTGGGGATAGTCCGACCGTTTGTTGCCGGCGTGCTTCTGGCGGCTGGAAGCGCCCGGGCGGCTGAGTCTCTGGCGGTGGCGTCGTCCTGCCAGACGAATGGATGCGGCTGCCCGGTCACCTTCCGCGCCACGGTGCAGCCCAACGGAGTCACGGCAACCGATGCTGCCGGCAGCGTGGTCTTTTTGAAGAGCGGCGTCGCCTTCAGCACCAACCCTGTGGTCAACGGCATGGCGTACAGCGCGACGCTCACGAACCTGCCTACCGGTGTAAATCTCATCACCGCCCGCTATTCCGGCGACGGCCCTTATGCAGCCAGTACAAACAGTCTGAACCAGGTTGTTTGCCAGTCGGCCTATGTTACATTCACCAATTCGCTGATGTCGCTCACCGTTGATGCGAATGGCACTGTGAGCAGTTTGCTGCGGCTGGATAGCGGTCAGCAAAAGAATAACTACTCCCCAGGCTGGTCTATCTATCATGCCTCGGACGGGAGGAACATACCCCTGAACCACATGGCGGCAGTGGGGGCCAACCTGCTGACGTTCTGGTCAAGCAACGGACAATACACGGCGACGTTCGAGGTGACGAGCAACAGCCGTTATTTCAAGTTCGCACTGGCGCATGTCTCCAATAATCCGCAGACCGGCAACCTTGACGGCAACTGGCCCGGCTATGCCGTGAAGATGAACGTGTCCGTGTCGGGCGCGAGTGATGGTTGGTTGCTTAACGCTGTGCCCCTGGATTACATGGTTGACCTGAGCGCCATTAGTCAAGTCCGGCCTTCTTATAGCGGCTACAATCCGGTTGCGTACTGGCCCTATGCCCAGTACGGCCAAAAAGACGCTTTCGTTTACCCTGACAGCCAAACCACAACCAATATTCAGCCGATGGGCGCGATAGCCATTTTCTCGTCAACGAACTCTGCCCAGCATGATGACATTCTGTTGGACATCTGGGGCGGAGAACCGTCCCTGCCGCAACCGAATCGGGCTAATCTGGAAAGTTGGACCCGCACTGATGCTGCGGCTTGGCTTGACCGCTGGGAGCGCGAATTGCCGGCGGTGCGGATGTTGATGTTCTGCCCAAGGGATCTGAACGACCTTTATCAAGTCGCCGGTCTGATGTCATCCTCCGGCCTGAACTCCCTCTACCTTTTCTTTCAATACTGGGAGGGGAATGCGATGGCTGATGTGAACACCACCCTGTTTCCAGAGGGCGTGCCTAGCTTGGTGGCGTTTAAGGATTACTGTGCACAAAGAGGAATCACCCTGCAATTCCATGCGAATTCCTGCTTCGTGAAAATGAACGACGTGACCTATGGTGACATGAGCCCTTCCGGGTTGTCGCCCAGTCTTGCGCGTTATGCCAGCGGCAAGCTCCTGACCTCCGCCACCCCCTCTTCAACTTCCTTTGAGGTGCAGGTGGATCCGGGGTGCCAGCCGATGGGAGCTCCTCCACCGTGGGGCGATTACAGCATCTATTATCCGCCCTATTACCCAAGCTGGATCTCTTCCTGCATCAGCCTTAGCAACGACCTCTTCACTTCATCGAGCGTGCAAGTGACCAGTCCGACGACGTGGACGGTTTCCGGCCTTGTCAGGAATACTCCGAACCCTGCCTGGGTCACAAGCCATCCGGTTGGCAGTCAGGTGGATTTTCTGCTCAGTCCACTTGTCCCTGACAGCCGGATGCCGCTGATGACCACGCTTGCCAAAAGTTATGGGTTATTGATGAATCAGGCAGAAGTTGTGTTGGCTGATTACGATTGTCAGGAGTTTAATCAGGATCTGGGCTGGTGGGGCCCGCGCCGGTACTCCCAGTGTCTCTACGAGTCGCTGGATCATCCGGTACACGCCAATGCTTCCACGGGGTTTGCGCCGTTTGGTCATTTCGAGTACCAGTTCAAGCGAATCCAGCAACTGGATGGCGGGGGCGGGTACGCGCTGGAAATCTCGCAGGTATGCCCAATGGCTGAACTCCGGCTTTCGGATCCCTCGCTACTGGCAACCCATCTCGATGAGGATCATTTCAGTCTCGGCGTTCAGGCCGCGAGTTCTCCTAACCTTGGCATCGGAGGCTACCATCTGGGAACGGATTGGAACACGATCAGCAACCATGGACAATGGAGCCAGGTGGTGTCAGCTCTCCACGCGTGGCAGGCCGTGCAACCGTACCTGACACCTGCTCAAAAAGCCGCGCTGAATTCCTACGGCCCTGACTTCTATGTTCCTGCTCAAACGAATAATCAATGGCTGATCGCTCCCACCCGGGCCATGCTGCGTGAAGGGCTGGACGGCCCCTGGCAGCTCATGACCGAAGCCGGGCCGCTGTCACCCCGCCAGTTTAACAAAGTGGGAGAGGTGCTGGCCGCTTTGAGTAATCCTTATCCGGCGCAAACACCGCAGATTGAGCTGTTCGTGCTGCCGGGTCTGTCTGCAACCAATGCCGGCAATGTTTCGCTGATGCCTGTCAGTTCAGACGGCATCAGTCATCCGCCTGGCGAGCAGCAGCAGCTCATGTTCAGCGGCGGCACGCTTTCCATTCATGCGACGAACAGCAGCTCGGTCTCTGCCTGTTATTTCAATGCCACCAAAGCCACGGCTTCCTATTGGAACTCCTCGACGCTGGGACAGGGATCGACCCTGGATATGAGCCGGAGCCGGGGGATCGCCCTGACGGTGCTCGGCGACAACAGCGGTTCCGTCCTGGTCTTCAGCATCGGCACGCGTGATTATGCGGTGACGGTGGATTTTGCCGGCCAGAAAACCGTGATCATTCCGAACGGCGAGGTGCAGTTATACAGGTCGCGAGCCAGTTTCGGCAACACCGTTTCCGGCTTCAGCGGGACGTTCGATTACGCGCATGTGTCCAGCTTCCAGTTGTTTCTTGGGTATCTGCCCCCCGGCGCAACAGCCCATGTTCAGGTTACGTCCATTCAGGCGCTGACGGAAGATCGGGCGACCGGTCTCGTCAATCCGATCCTGAAGCTCAACAACAACAGTGTCTCCATTGCCGGGACGATCCCCTACAACAACTACCTGGTCTACAGCGGCGGCGGCAGCGCGACGGTCTACGATGAGAATTGGAACGTCAAGACCAACCTGGCGGCAAGCGGAGCGACTCTCACCGCGCTCAGTGGCTCGACGAATACGTTTTCCGTGCAGTCCGCCGCCTGCTCGTCCAACAGCTTCTTGTCCACTCGGGTGAAAGTCTGCGACACGCCGTGGGTCCTCGGACTTCAGGCCGCGTTACATCAATGGCGGTTTGAGGCCAACACCCTGGATTCCGTCGGGACAGCCCATGGAACGGCGGTCAATGCCCCCGACTATGTTTCGGGCAAAGAAGGTTCTCTGGCTCTCAACTTGAACGGCTCCAACCAGTATGTGGACGTACCGGATGGCGCGGACCTGCGGTTCAACGGCGCACAGAGCTTCACCCTGTCGGCGTGGGTGCGTCTGAACAGTCTGCCCAACACATGGGCGGGCATTGTGAACAAAGGCCATTCGGACTATGGCCTCTGGCTCACGCCAAGCAATCAGTGGGCCTTCGGTGGCACCACCGACATTGTAAGCCCGGCGACCGCGTGTGTCGGCGAGTGGCACTTGCTTACGGCGGTGCAGGACGGGACAAACGGCATCCGCAAGCTCTATGTGGATGGCGTGTTCAGTTGCAGCGGTCCGGCGCAGAACGCCAGCGGCACAAGCGCCCTGCGGATCGGCGCCGCGAGCGGCGCCACGCCCGGCGAGTTTCTGAATGGAGCCGTTGACGACGTCAGGCTTTACGGCGCGGCCTGGTCTGCGGGGGAGATCAGAAACTATTTTGAGGGAACCCATCAGACGACGGAGCTTAACAATCGCCCCGCAACCGGCATCACACCCGACTCGGCCGTGCTGGCTGCCTCGCTGAACGGCTCCAACGCAGTCTACAAAGTCTATGCCTGCTGGAATACCGTCAATGCCGGGACAAACGCCGCGCTGTGGATTCATTCCGCATACGTCGGCTCCTGGACCAATGCGGTCTGGACCAGCGTCATCACCTGTAGCGCAACAGGGTTGTTGGCGAACACACAGTATTACTACACCTTCTATGCCTCACCTGCTGCCGGCACCCAAACGATTTGGGCGCCCTCTGTGCAGAATTTCAAAACCCTCAATCTGGCACCGGTGGCGGACGCGCAGACGGTGACACTTGCCGAAGATACGGTGACGTCAATCAACCTGACCGGCAGCGCAGCCAGCGGGGGATCCCTGTTCTATTTGATCCTGACTTACCCCTCGAAGGGTGCGCTGGACAGCCTGGCGCCGAATCTGCTTTACAGGCCAGCAGCCAACTATACCGGTTCGGACAGCTTTACGTTCAAGGTGAATGACGGTTCGCAGGATTCCGGTGTCGCAACCGTTTCGATTAGCGTGACGCCCGTAAACGATGCGCCGGTGGCGAATGTGCAGAGTATCGTTGCTAAGCCAAATACAGCCAAGGCGATTACGCTGACCGGCAGCGACATCGAGGGTGATCCGCTGACGTATGCGCTCGTGACGCAACCCGCGCATGGCACGCTGACCGGTACGCCGCCGAACATGACCTATACGCCGACAAACGACTATACCGGCCCGGACAGCTTCACGTTCAAGGTGAACGACGGCTCGCTGGACTCCGCCGTCGCGACAGTCTCTATTTCGGTTAACATTCCGCAAACCAGGGTTTGGTCCGCCAACGCGACCTCTGCGAGCTGGGCGCGTGGCGGCAACTGGGCGGGCGGCGTGGCGCCGGCGGCTGGCGATGATGTGGCACTTTTCGGGCGCACCGCCAACGGCGCGTTTGCTCCGACTGACAACAGCGCGTATGCCAGT
>CAYSXF010000150.1:0-7993 GCA_964434815.1 uncultured Lentisphaeraceae bacterium | reverse complement strand
GGGCTGGCGATCCAGTCGTTCAATGGGACCGGGAAGTTGGTGTTCAACGAGCTGTCCACGGCGACGGTGTACCGGGTGGAGTGGGCGCCGACGCCGGCCGGGCCGTGGACGAACTTCACGAGTGCTGCGGCGCGGCTGGACGCGATCACCGCGACAGGCTCGGGAAGCGTGACCTGCTCGGTGCCGATGTGCTACCGGGTGGTGGCTGTGATTGAGGGTGACTACCTGGTGGTGGACCTCTCGGGTGGCCCGTCGGCATCGAGTTACCCGGTGAGTTACCTGGCGGCGGTTCCTGGCGGCGGGTGGACGGACGAGTTCAAGACCACAAAGCTCGTGCTGCGCAGGATTCCTGCGACGGCGCCGGACTTCACGATGGGCAGCCCGTCGGGTGAACTCGGGCGACAGAGCGACGAGACTCAGCACGCGGTCACGCTATCTCAGGGCTTTTACGTCTGCGTGTTCGAGGTGACGCAACGGCAGTGGGAGCGGGTCATGGGCACTTGGCCAAGTTACTTCAACAACGCGGTCTACCGCGACGCGCGGCCGGTCGAGCAGGTGAGCTACAACATGATACGAGGTTCATCGGCTGGGGCGGGCTGGCCCGCGAACAACAATGTGGACGCGGCGTCGTTCCTCGGGCTGCTGCGCGCGAAGACTGGGCTGGCGTTCGACCTGCCGACAGAGTCTCAGTGGGAGTACGTCTGCCGGGCCGGGACGGACACGGCTCTGAACTCGGGGCAGAACCTGACGAACCAGTATGAAGACGACCCGCAGATGAACGTCGTGGGGCGGTATTGGTCCAATGGAGGGTACCCGTACACGCAGGGTGGGGACACTAACGTGGGATCGGCGAAGGTCGGTTCGTACCCGTCGAACGCGTGGGGGCTGTACGACATGCACGGCAACGTGTGGGAATGGTGCCTGGACTGGTACGGGGCGTATCCGGGCACCGCGTCGGATCCGAAGGGCGCTTACTCGGGCTCGCACCGCGTCTTTCGGGGCGGTAGTTTTAACGTCTTCGCCATGCACTGCCGCTCCGCGTACCGCATCAGCTTCACGCCGGAAAGCACCTCCTTCGACATTGGCTTCCGGGCTGTCCTGCCCCCAGGTCAGCAGTGAGTCAAGTGCTAAGCCGTCGGCCGACAAAGTCCGTCCGACGACAATGAAGGAGATCCCCGAGTTCCAGCCGAACGCCTTACGGAGCGCTTCCGGAATGACGATCTGCCCTTTTGAGGATATGCGTGTGGTATCGTATCCATATATATTATGCGAAGTGAATCTGACAAACCGAGCGACGAGTGGATGGGCACAGGATGGATGGTTCACGCGAAGACCCGAAGAAACAAAGGTCATTGGATCCCTTGGTGTCTTGGGGTCTTCGCGTGAGAGAACTGACTGAGAAGAGAAATCTGAACTCAGGAAATCAGGAAGCCGATCGTCGTCTTAAGGAACTGAGTGTGGACGTGACGCCATGAAACCGGAATCCGGCAGTTGCTTGGGTGACAGGGATGTGATTAAATACAGGTGATTTTTCTGAAGATGTTAACCGAAGGATGTGAGTATGGCTGGAACAACGTATGAGATGGTCGGCAAGATCAAGGTGATGTTCGAACCGATGTCGTTCGCAAGCGGTTTTACCAAGCGCGAGTTCGTCCTGATCATGGAGGACGACTATCCGCAGGACGTCAAGTTCGTCTGTGTCAAAGAGAAGTGCGCGCTGCTTGACCGCGTGGCCGTGGGTGATCGCGTGAAGGTGGATTTCCGCATCCGCGGCAACGAGTACAAAGAGCGCTACTACGTGGATCTGCAGGCGTTCAAGATCGACAAGATGGACGGCGACGGGTCGTCGGTTTCGTACGACGAAGCCGAGCCGCTGTCACCGCCGGATGACCCGACGCCGTTCTGAGAATAGGCTGTTAGGCTGTAGGCTATTAGGCTGTTAGCTTGCTTGGAATGATCGGTGGGATAACGCTGAACGCTGAACATCGAACGCCGAACGCTGAAGTGGAGAAAATGTCGCATGGCGGAAGCTCCGAAAAAACTCAGTGAGCTGATCGCGCTTGGCGACGCCTTCCTTGTGCGCAGCAAAATCCCTGATTCGCGCGTGGTCGCCGAACTATTGGCCGCGCGGCTGTTCAAGTGCGGGCGGCTGGAGCTGTACCGGCATGCCGACACGGTGCCCGATCCGCGCATCGTCGATGCGCTGCGGCGCGGCCTGACGCGCGTGGCCAAGGGCGAGCCGGTGCAATATGTGCTCGGCCAGTGGGACTTCCGCAAGCTGACGCTGAAGGTGGATCGCCGTGCGCTGATTCCGCGGCCTGAGACCGAGCAGTTGGTGGATCTGGTTTTAAAGTCGCCGCACGTGCGCCAGGCCGACAAGCCGCTGGTCGTGGATGTCGGCACCGGCACGGGCTGTATCATCTTGAGCCTCGCGAGTGAACTGCGCGACGGCGTCTTCGTTGGCCTTGACATCAGCCCCGAGGCGCTGTCCTTGGCCAAGGAGAACGCAACGTTCACGGGGCTCGAAGGCCGAGTGCTGTTCGCGGAGAGCGACGGATGCGGCGAGTTCGAACCCGCGAGCGTGGACGTGCTGGTTTCCAATCCGCCCTATATTCCCTCGCATGTTGTGGACGGGCTTGAGAAGCACATCCTTGATCACGAGCCGAGGCTTGCGCTGGATGGCGGGCCGGACGGACTCAACGTTTACCGCGCGCTTCTCTTGGACGCGGTGATGGTGCTCAAGCCTGGCGGCGGCGTTTTCTTCGAGATCGGCGACGAACAGGGATCTGCGATGCGCGACATGCTTGAGGAGTACGGGTTCGCCGAGGTGTCGGTCATCAAGGATTATTCGGGCAAGGACCGTTTCGCGGTGGGCACGCAGAGCGTGTAGGGCCCGGCATGCCGGTCGTGGAGGGGCGGCCCGCCGGTCGCCCGTACGTAGGGGCGAACCTGCGTGTTCGCCCTCTTCATAAGGAGGCTTTTATGTATTTTATCGGGCCGCATGTGTCGGTCGGGGGCGGGGTGGCGAACGCCCCCGTTAACGCCAAAGCGCTGGGTGCGACAGGGTTTGGGATGTTCGTCAAGAACCAGCGCCAGTGGACGGCCGCGCCCTATACGGCGGCGGACGTTGAGGCGTTCAAAAAGCAGATGAAAGCGGACGGCTATACGGCGGCGCAGGTGATGCCGCATGCGGGGTATCTCATCAACCTCGCGAATCCCGACGAAGCGGCGCACGCCAAATCGATGGCCGCCGTGCTCGACGAGTTGCACCGCTGCATGGCGCTCGGGCTGGACAAGCTGAATCTTCATCCCGGCAGTCATTTGCGCCTGATCACGCCGCAGGAGGCGTGTGAGCGCGTGGCGAAGTCGATCAACGCCGCACTGGCCCGGACGCATGGCGTGACGGTGGTCATCGAGAACACGGCGGGCAGCGGCGGCAATATCGGTTCGGTTTTCGAAGAGCTCAAAGCGATGATCGACGGCATCGACGACAAGGCGCGCGTGGGGGTCTGCCTCGACACCATGCACACGTTCGCGGCGGGGTATGACATCCGCACGCGCGACGGTTTTCTCAAGACCATGGAGCACTTCGACAAGACGGTCGGCATGACGTATCTGCGCGGCTTGCACCTCAATGATTCCAAGGTGGGCTTGAACTCGCATGTGGACCGGCACGAGTCGCTGGGCGCGGGGCTGCTGGGCATCGAGGTGTTCAAATGCATCATGAAGGACAAGCGGCTCGAGAACATGCCGCTGGTGCTGGAGACGCCGAACGAAGAACTCTGGGCGCAGGAGATTCGGCAGTTGCAAGAGATGGCGGGATAAGATGTGTCTCACGCGATGACTGATTGAGGGAGGTCATTGGTCAGTGGTCATTGGTCGCGGAGACGAGGAGAACGCGGGGATTGATAGTAGGTCTTGGGCTGTCTATTTTTGGGGAAATATGAAGAAATTGTGTGTGTTGTTTGCGGTGTTGCCTATGGCTGGATTCTGTGCCGAGGCGGTTTTGAGCATGGGCGGCGCGCTGAAGATTGAGTCGCCCAACGTCGAGCTGCGCGGCAGTCTCTACACCGCAGGGTGGAAGAAGAGCGTGAGCGGCGGCGGTGTCGCGTCTCCGGATGCGAAAGGCGCGTGCGCGTTCGACCTGGCCGCGTCGGATAAGGAAAAGGTGGCGGGCCGCGTGGAGGTCACGCAGGCGGATGTCGGCGCGGTGCGCGCAACCTACACTTTTACGCCGAAAACGGAGATGACGCTGAACGGGCTGTTCGTCGGTTTCCGGCTGCCCGCGCAGAAGCTGGCGGAGGCTGGCGCGAGCTGGAAGGCAGACGCGAAAGAGGGCGCGTTTCCTGCGAAGTTCGACAACTCCTCTTTGTTCAGCGGCAAGGTGACGCGACTGGAGATTGATGTGCCCTCACCGCAGCCGGACCGCTTGGTGTTCACGTTCGATGAGCCGACTTACGTGCTGGTTCAAGATGACCGCAAGTGGGGCGACAGCTTCAGCTTTAGGCTCGGCAGCAACGGCGAGCGGAAGTACGCTGCGGGTGTGCCGATGCGCGTCGCTTTCACGCTTACGGCTCACGAGCCGCTGACGGCGGCCTATGACCGGCCTGTGACGCTGCAGGCGGGCAAAGAGTGGGTCACGCTCACCTACGAGAAGGAGATCGTAGAGGGATCCGCGCTCGATTTCTCTAAGATCGGCAACGCCGACGGGCCGGCGGGCAAGTACGGCAGGCTGCTGGCCAAAGGCCCGCACTTCGAGTTCGAGAAAAAGCCCGGCGTGCCGCAGCGTTTCTACGGAGTCAATTTCTGCAGCACGGCCAACTTTCCGTCGCCCGAACAGGCGGAGCAGATCGCCGTGCGGCTCGTGCGCTTGGGCTACAACAGCATCCGCGTGCACCACTACGATCAGGGCTGCGTGCAGGGCAGCAAGGACGGGCTGACCTTGAACCCCGAGCAGATGGCCAGGCTGGACAGCTTCATCGCGGCGTGCCTGAAACGCGGAATCTACGTGACGACCGACCTCTACGTGTCGCGCAACGTGACGTGGCGGCAGATCGGGATCGACCGCAGTGACCCCATGGAGAAGAACATCTTCAAGGCGCTGGTCATGGTGTACGAACCCGCCTACCAGAACTGGGCCGCGTTCGCCAAGGCGTTCCTGACGCATGTGAATCCGCACACCGGACGGCGCTACGCCGACGAGCCGGGCATGCCGTTCCTCGCGATGGTCAACGAGGGCTCCATCGGCTATGCGTCCCAGGAGGCGCGCGAGACGCCGCAGATGCAGGCCGCGTGGCAGGCGTGGCTGAAAGAGAAGCGGGCGAAGGATCCTGCGTTCGCGGACATTCCCGATAAGATGCCGGCAGGCTTCGGGGGCAAGGCGGGGTCGGCGGTGGCGCTTTTCGTGGCCGACACCGAGGCGAAGACCGTGGCCCGCATGAAGGCCTTCCTGCGGGATGAGCTCGGCTGCCGCGCGCTCATTTCGAACTACAACTGCGGCTCGCACTTCGTGCCGCTGCAGCCGGTGCGCGAGACGGTGTACGACTATGTGGACGACCACTTCTATGTCGACCACCCGCAGTTCCTAGAGAAAAAATGGTCGCTGCCGAGCCGGTGCGGGAACGAGAACCCGCTCCGCACCGGGTGCCGCACGCCGTGCGGAGTGGCCTTCACGCGGCTCGCGGACAAGCCTTTCACGGTCTCGGAGTTCAATTTCGCGGCGCCGGGCATGTTCCGCGGCGTGGGCGGCATCCTGACCGGCGCGATGGGCGCGCTGCAGGACTGGAGCGCGCTCTGGCGCTTCGCTTATTCCCACCGTCTGGAGAACATGCTCGACGGCGAGGGAGCGATCAGTTACTTCGACGTGTCCACCGATCCGCTGGCGCAGGCTTCGGAGCGTGCGTCGATCTGCCTGTTCCTGCGCGGGGATCTTGCGCCTGCAACTCAGAAGGTCGCGATCATGCTGCCGCTGAGCGAGGTGTCGGCGCTGAAGGGGTCTGTCACGCGCGTGTCGCCCGAGTGGAGCGGTGCGGCGTGGCATGTGCAGGTCGGAACGTGCGTGTCCGCGCCGCTTGCGGAGGGCGGCCGCGCCGTGAGTTTCGCTGACGCGTATGGGCCGAAGACGGCGGTGGCGCAGGCTGCGCTGACGAACGTCGCCAGTGCGCTCGTGATGGATCAGGCGCGCGGCGCGTTCACGATCAACACGGCGCGGACCTGCGGCGGGTTCGCCGAAGCGGGCGTGTTCGCCGCCGGTCCGCTGCGGGTCACTGTTTCTGGCTCGCCGGCGACCGTGTGGGTGAGCGCGCTGGACGGCTCTCCGGTCGCAGCCAGCGGCCGGCTGCTGCTGACGCATCTGACGGACGTGCAGAACACGGGCGTGCGCTATGCGGAGCGGGCGCGCAAGACCTTGCTCGCGCCGGGCAAGCTGCCGCATCTCGTGCGCACAGGGCAGGCCGACGTGGCGTTAAGCCTGAACGCACCCGAGTCGTACACGGTGTATGCGCTGGCGACCAACGGGCGGCGTGCGGACAAGCTGTCTGCGAAGGTTGAGAACGGCGCACTGCGCTTCACGGCGTCGGTGGCAGGCGGCGCGGCCGGTGCGCGGATGCTGTACGAGATCGTGCGCGAGTAAGTCGTCAGTTCACAAGTAACACGCGGTAGAACATGTTGGAGGCGCTCGCGCTGGTTGGGCCGACTTGCTGGAGGGACGCGCCGGTGCCGTAGACTGCGTTCGTGAAGCCCACCCACATTTCGGGATCGCGCCCTTGTAGCCGCCCCGCGTCGCTATAGCCGAACCGCAGCCAGGTGATCACCGGGCCGAGCGCCCGCTGGAGCCAGGTGTCCGGCTGGGCGCTGTCGCCGAGCCGGTCGTCGTTCTGTTTGTCAGCGTGAGGCGACTGTCGAAAACAGGCGGATGGCCACGAGAATGTTGCCGAGCAAAAGGGAGCCGGATGCCCACTGCAGCAGCTTCTCCGCGTACGCATTGGCGGTGGCGGTCGCATCGGGAATAGTGGTTACGTTGCGGAGTGCGGCATAAAGTAGGGTGGCCACGCAGCCGACATAAATGGATGCCGTGGCCATCGTCATATCCGTCATATTCTGCCACACGCAAAACACGCAGTGATGATCGTTAGCGCTAAGGAATAGAGGCGACAACCGGGTGTTTACGGCTAGAAAAAATGCGCACAGAGTCGCGGCGCTGACGGACCATAGCAGAGAACTCACCCAATTGCGCGGGTTTTGCAAGAGATAGGCCGACAGCCCCACGAGAGAGAAGGAGACGATGAAGAACGCGACGACCCAGCCCCAGCCGCCGTAGGACATCGTCTGCAGAAATGCGGAAGAGGGGGCGTCAAGGTACGCGTTGCAGCAGACTACAAAGTTGGGGCGGACCGCAAAAATAAAGCGGCAATCGAAGAATGACTCGACGAGCATCAGGCCGCCGAGGGGAATCAGGGAGTGCAGGGTACGATTCGTGAGCGGCAGCGCCTCGGACTTCCGCTCAAACGCGTTGAGCACCAGCCAGAAGCCGTAGACCAGCGGCAGCAACACTTTCAAGGCTGTCGCGATAAATGAATCAGGCGTCTTCAGCAAATGAACGCCGAAGAGGCACATGGCTCCCGGGATCGATGGCAATAACCGTTCGAGCATGAGGAACCAGAGCGGCACCAGCGCGAGGCGCATGTAAAGCCCGAGCGTAAGGAGTGTCACACACAGGTCCGCCTTCTTTTTGAGCGGGTGCTGCTGATCGGCAGGCATACCCATATTCAATTCAAGTGACGCATTCATGCCCATGACGAGCGCCACGGCGCCGACAGCCAGGGACAGGAACGTCAGCAGCAGATAGATCACAACGGTGGTGTTGATTATCATAAGGGCACTCTTATAGGACCTCACGAGCACTTCTCATCTCGCGTTCGCGCAGCCAGACGAAGACGACGACGGTCCTGTCTCTTATACACATCTCCGAGCCCACGAGACAGGCAGAAATCTC
>CAYSXF010000149.1:0-7993 GCA_964434815.1 uncultured Lentisphaeraceae bacterium | reverse complement strand
GTCTGATGCCCCTTGCGGAGCGGACGGACTACCAACGGGACTCGCGACGCTCGCCGCCACGGCCGCCAGCGCCGCCACGGCCGCCGCCCGCACCGCCGCGGCCGCCGCCGAATCCGCCGCCACCGCCGCCGGCTCCGCCACGGAATCCGCCGCCGCCGCCACCGGCTCCGCCACGCTCTTCGCGGGGCTTCGGCTGCGACTCGTTCACGCGGAGGGTGCGACCATCCAGCTCTTTGCCGTTGAGGGCGTCGATCGCCGACTGCGCCTGCGCGCGGTCAGGCATCTCGACGAAACCAAAACCCTTGGAACGGCCGGTCATGCGGTCGGAGACGACACGGGCTGAGGCAACCTCGCCGTACACCGAAAACGCGCTTCTCAGGGACTCATCATTCGTCGAATAGGCAAGATTGCCAACATAGATGTCCATGTCTCTATCCTTCTGTACTTCACTCGCGCCATGTCGTGTTCTTATATCAGGCGCAACCGGACCCCATGGCCTGATCCGATTTCGTAGGCAACCCCGCCTAAGCTGTCCTATATCCGCACAGTACGGACACAGACATCCCCAAAGCTTCTGGTGTGTGAAAGACAGGACAGCGGGATAACGGAGAGACGCTGGACCGTGAAGTGAATACGGAAAGAGCGGCTGACGAGATCGGGCTTCGAGCTTTCAACTTTTCAAAAAACGCTTACCGCCCTTTTGCAGACGGTTCCTCCATCACGACGAGCCGAAACCCAGGGTCATAGAGACGATGAAAAAAATCAGCCGTTTCGTAATTGATGGAAGAATGATACCCGATTCTTGCGATGGTGTCAACTGCGAGTGATGAAAAAATCACGTTTCTCTGCGACCTCGCCGGAGGTGCGGCCCGCACGAGCATCGAGAGCACGGCCGTTGACTTTTTTTCCGCTGGACGCACTGCCGCATCTGGATCCCGGTCGGACGTGCGAGGCTGAAATCCGCCGCGCTCACGCGTGCCTGAGCAATCCGCATCAGCCGGCCGCCTTCAACTGACCGTGCCCCTCCCGTCAAAACGCGGTTGCGAAAAAAAACGAACACGCGCGCACGGTTTTCGCATATACTACTCACCTAATATTCATTCTTACGCGACGGTAAGTCGGCGCAATCGTAAGAGTTCCGTATGACGACAGGAGGTTGAGATGAACGGTAACGCGGTTGGTGTTTTGTGGTGTTCTTCAATCGGTTTTAAAACGAGCCTCGTCCTGCTTTCGCTGGCGGGGCTTGTTGCGCTCCCGGCGGCGGCGACCAATTACTACTGGGGAGGCGCCAGCAGTTCGGACTGGTCGACGTCGGCCAACTGGCAAGGGGGCTCCATCGCCCCCACTGGGAGTTCTAACGACGTCATCATTGCGGTCACGAACAAGCTTAATAACCCACTCGTCTATACGGCCGCTAACGGCAGCACGATCTACACCAGCGGCACGCGCTGCCTGCGTATCGGCGACAACGCGAACGGCTCGATGGCCATCACGGGCGGTTTTCTTGAGACGCGCAGTACGGGAGACTTCGTCGGAAACAGCAGTGGCGTCAGCGGCTCGCTGCTGATCGACGGCGGCACCTATGTGAGCACCAACGGCAACAATGTCTTCAGTCTGGGAGCGAACACCGGGCTGGGCACGCTGACGGTGAACAGCGGCTCCGCCACGCTGGGATCAATGAATCTCTGGTGCTCGGTCGGCACGGTCAACCTCAACGGCGGCACGCTGCAGGTGTCGAAAAACAACTCTACTTGGATGGCGGTCGCCACGAACTGGATCGTCCGGCTGAACGCCCCCATTACGCTCGACTCGCAGAATTTCTACGCGACCAACGCCGCGCCGATCATCGGCACGGGGACGCTGACCAAGATCGGCCCCGGCCTGATCGCGCTGAACGTGTCCAACACGGTAGGCGCCGTGACGGTCAACGAGGGCACTCTGGCGCTGGGCGGCTCGAACACCATCAGTTCGGGCGTCACGCTCAACGCCGGCGGCACTCTGAACGTCAACCATGCGGCCGCGCTGGGCTCGATCGCTTTCACCATCAACGGCGGACGGATCAACAACACCAGCGGCTTCACGGTCATCAATTCGCTGAACGGCCCGATCAACATCTACAGCAATTTCACCTTTCTCGGTTCGGGCGACCTGAGTCTCGGCACAGGTGTGGTGACCCTGTGCAACAACCTCGTTGTGACCAACGTCACGAAAACGCTGACCTTCGGCGGCAGCGTGACCAACAGCGGCGGCAACTATGCCCTGACGGTGGCGAGCAATGGCACGTTGGCGATCACGGGCAGTCTCGGGATCGGCGGCAACGTGACTCTCAAAGGAGGCGCGCTGAGTCTGACGGGGGCCAACACCTATACCGGAGCCACTTCGGTTAGCGCAGGCATCCTGTATGTGGCCAACAGCAACGCGCTCGGGTCGACAAACGGCACCACCGATATCAGCGTCGGCGGCAAGATACAAATGATGGATGGCGTCGCAGTCGCGGGCGAGACTCTCTATCTGGCGGGCGGCGGGGATAACTGGGGCGCGGTTCAGGCCGCCGCTAACAGCACGTCCGCATGGAACGGCCCGATCATCCTGAATGATAACAACGCCGGAGGGTGGAGCCCCCGCCTCGGGCACAAGTCGACGGGCGTCTTGAGCATCGGGGGGCCGATCAAGCCCAGCTTAGGAAATACTCTTTGGATCAGCGGTGAGCCGGGAAGCGGGCGGGTGATCATCGCCAGCACCAACAGCACCTACACGGGAACCACGGGCATCGTCCGCGGAACGCTCGCTTTGGGCGCGAACAACGCGCTTCCGGCTGTCACGGCGCTTGACATGCATCCCGCGAGCAGCGTGACCGCCGATTATTCGAAGTTCGACCTCAACGGGTTCAGCCAGACTGTCGCTTCGCTGTTTGAAAGCTACGCCGTGGCGCCGCGGTATGTGACCAACAGCAGCGCCACGGCGAGCGTCCTGACCGTGAACCAGACGGCCACCACCACGTATTCCGGCCGCATCGACGGCAACGTGGGCCTGGTCAAGGACGGCACGGGCTCGCTGACCCTTGCGGGCACCAACAACGCCTACACCGGCGCGACCGTCTTAAAGAAGGGGACGCTCGCCCTCGGCAGCGACGGCGCGCTGAGTCCCGACACGTCGCTTACGATCAGCAACGCCACGCTCAACGCGGGAACCTGGCATAAC
Source organism: uncultured Lentisphaeraceae bacterium (assembly GCA_964434815.1). GTDB lineage: Bacteria > Verrucomicrobiota > Kiritimatiellia > RFP12 > UBA1067 > CAYSXF01. Next base: position 4,792 of record CAYSXF010000149.1, on the reverse strand, counting down.
ACGGTCAGGCAACTGACAGTGACCGGCGCAGCGACGATCAACGTGGGAGACGGCTCGTGCAGCCTCGACTTCGGGGACAGCAGCGCGCTGGCGTGGGCCGGCACGCTGAACCTCGCCGGTACGCTGGGCTGGAACACGATCCGGTTCGGTGCGAACAGCGCGGGTTTAGCGCAGCCGCAGATCGACAGCCTTCGCGTGAACGGGCAAAAGGAGAGGCTGCAGTTGTCCCCCCTCGGTTATCTGATCGAGATCAAGGGAACTCTGATCAGCGTTTATTAAATGGACTGGAAATTAAAGGCTGGATGGATTGCTGCGTGCGGGGTGGTATCATCTGCTGCAGCGGCGTTCTCGGACGTGCCCGCTTGGGTGAAGCAGGACAACGGGCACACCGTGACGTATGCGCAGGGTGCGTTCACCTGCGATAGCCGCGGGCACCTTTTTCTGCGGGCGAACGGACAGCCCGCGCTGGAGATCGGGCTCTTCCTGTGGCACGACGCGTGGGTCTACGAGTCGCTTGAGGGCGGCAAGGTCGAAGCGGCCGGCGTGCTGACCGGTGGCACGCTGCGCCTGCGGGGCCTGTGGGGCACGCGCGACGGCGCGGCCCCGCTGCGCTATACGCTCACCCTCACGCCCGAGAGGGACAGCGTCGCTGCGCGTTTGGAGGTGGAGAAGACTGCCGAACTGAAGCTGTCCGACGGCATCTGGGCCTCGATACGGACTTCGCTCGCGCCCGACGACGCGCGCACCGTGTATCTGCTGCCGAGCGGGAATGCTCCGGTCGGCAAAAGCATCGAGGGCGCTTTCAAGCAGACCTTTGTCGGCAGCGAGGGCGGCCCTTCGGTGTTCTTCGGGGGCGACGGGCTCTGCCACTTGCGCTCGCGACTGGGCGGCAACAGCCACGCGTTCGAGGGGAATTTCTCCAAGAAGCGCGACTTTCCCGTTGGCGAGAAGATGAGCGTGGCGATGACCTTCGGCTTCGCGACGATGCCGAAGATCCTGCGGCCCGCAGTGACCTGCCAAGCGCCGCTCGCGCTTTCAGCCAACTCGCCCAAGAAGGTGGCGCTGTACGGCATGTGCGAGATCGATGTGACGCTGACCGGCACGTGGGAAAACCCCTACGACCCCGACGACATCGCGCTCGACGCGGCGGTGACGACCGCTTCGGGCAAGACCTACACGCAGCCGGGCTTCTTCATGGTGCCGCAGCGCCATGAGCAAGAGGGCGTCGAGGACATCATGTTGCCTTCGGGCGAAGGACAATGGAAAGTGCGCCTCGCGGCCACGGAAACGGGTCCGATGCGAGTGACGCTCACCGCGCGCGACCGCAGCGGCAAAAAGGTTTTCGCACTGCCGCAGCCCATAACCGTGACTGCCGATAAACAGGCGAAAGGCTTCGTGCGCGTGAGCAAGGCGGACGCGCATTATTTCGCGCACGACAGCGGCGAGGGATTTGTGCCGGTCGGGCACAACGTGCCGATCTACCAGAGCAGCAACAACATGTCGGTGAAGGACATTCTGGAGAAGATGGCGGCGAACGGCGAGAACTGGAACCGCTGGTGGATGAACAAGAGCGGGCTCGGAATTGAGTGGGAGCCCAAGCTCGGCTGGTACCGCCAGGCGCAGGCCGCGAAGCTCGACGCGCTGCTGGAAGACGCCGGGCGGCTCGGCATGTACTACCAGCTCTGCATGGACACGCATCAGGATTTCCGCGAGGAAGGCTGGAAGTCGAATCCCTTCAACGCTGCGCAGGGCGGGCCTTGCAAAACGGCAGGCGAGTGGTTCACGAACGGAACCGCCAAAACGCTCTACCGCAAACGCCTGCGCTACACGGTTGCGCGCTGGGGCTACAGTCCGCATGTGTTCTGCTGGGAGTTCGGCAACGAGTTCGAAGGCTGGGCCGACGCGAAGCAGGAGACGGTCATCGCGTGGCACCGCGAGATGGCGCCCGTGCTGGCGGCGCTCGACCCGTACGATCATCTCATCTCTACGAGCTGGTGGTCTAAGACCGGCCCCGAGGCGTGCTGGCAAATCCCGGAGATGGCTTTTGTTCAGACGCACAGCTATGCGAACAACGATCTGAACACGGCTCTCGAATCGCATGCCTACTGCCTCACCCAGTGGAACGGTTTTCAGAAGCCGCATCTCTTTGCCGAGTTCGGCATCCGCAGCCACAACTTCAACGCCGACGACGACCCCACGGGTCGCGGGATACACAACACGGCCTGGGCTGCGCTCGCCAGCGGGTGCTGCGGCACGCCCATGCCGTGGTGGCACGAGAACTACATCGAGCCCAAGAACCTCTACTTCCATTTCAAGGCGCTCCGCAATTTCGTGACCGGCCTGCCGTTCGGCACCGAGGCCTGGCGGCAGGTCGCGGTCACCTCTCCCTCTGCGGTGACGCAGCCCGCACGGCCGTCGCAGCGCGACGCGGTGGCGCTGACGCGCAGCGGCTTCCGCAAGCCGGCGGCGAACGTGTTCGCGGTCTCGGGTGAAGGCGTGATTTCGAATGCGGACGAAGTGCTTTCGCTGCTGCACGGCGGAGGCCACCGCGATCTGGTGAATCCGCCGACCTTCGAGGTGACCTATCCTGCGGACGGCGCACTCGTGATCCACGTCGACAAGGTGTCGAGCTCAGGTCTGCTCAAGATCTTCATCGATGACCGGCTCGCGTTGGAGAAGCCGCTGCCGTGCGGTGAGGGACAGGGTAAATCATCGAAATATATCGCCCAGTGGAAGCTGTGGGAGTCGGTCTATGACGCTGACGTATCTGTGCCGGTCAAGGCGGGCGCGCACCGCATCCGCGTGGAGAACCACGGCAAAGACTGGGTGGCGGTGACGCGCTACGTGTTCACCGGCTGCCGCACGCAGGAGCGCCAGGAGGTGGTCTGCTACGCGCTGGCCGCGCCGAGTGCGGCGGCGGTGTGGATCCAGAACGGCGATAGCACGTGGGTCAACCACGCGCAGCACGCGGCCGAGATCCGGCCCTTCCCTTCTGCGGCCTACACGCTTGACGGCTTTGCGGACGGCGAGTACGCGGTGGAGTGGTGGGAGACGTGGAAGGGCACGCCCCAGCGCCGCGAAACCGTGCGCGCGGTCGGCGGCAAACTCACGCTGCATCCCGGCCCCGTTGCCACCGATGTGGCTGCGAAAATTGTGCCGCTGCAAAAAGAGCAATAAAGGTTCGATTCGCACTCGCTTGCCCAGGACTGACAAGTTTGTTAACGTATGGTTCAAAACGGTTCAGTTTGAACCAACCTTGAAAGGAGCTTCATGTGAGTTCCATCACCATACATAATCTCGATCCTGATCTCCGTGCGCTCATGGACAAGCAGGCCGCCGAAGAAGGCTTGAGTCTGAACCAACTGGTCAAGCGATTGCTTCGGAAAGCCTTGGGTTTGTCTGGTGCGACCCCGGCACACCTGCGAGGCTTCGACGAGTTTTCCGGTCTCTGGACGAAGGAGGAAGCAGCTTCCTTCCGCGCGGCAACCGAGCGCAAGGTCGATCCGGAGGAATGGACATGAGGCGCGTGATGCTCGATACCAACGCATATGCGGCACTTCTGTCAGGTGATGCCGCTGTTCGGGAAACGTTGGCATCCGCATCGGAGATACTGGTTCCCATTTTTGTGGCCGGCGAGTTGGAGGCGGGGTTCCGCGGAGGAACCCGCTATGCGGAGAATGCTGCCGTCTTCCAGCGGTTTCTCGTGAAGCCGGGCGTCCGGATAGTCATGTCCGGTCACGAGACAGCCCGCCTCTATGGTGAAGTCAAGGACAGTTTGAAGCGGGCCGGTTCCCCGATTCCGGCGAACGACATCTGGACCGCCGCCTCCGCCATCGAGCACGCCGCTATTCTGGTGACCTATGATCGCCATTTTGCATCGGTCCCGCAGGTTCGGCTTTGGGGTGGATTCCCGGCCGCCTGAAATCGTTCGGAGACCGCATGCGATAGAAGCATCCCGATATGTTGGGGTGCCCGTCAGGTTGGACGGCAGGAGATCGACGAAATGAAGCAGTTTGTCGGCGAGGCGCTCAAGCCTGTCAAAGAGACGTTCGATGCGAGTCGGATGGCGGCGGGAGGGCCTGGCTTGCCGCGTGTATTCATCTGGCGCGGCGAGCGCGTCAGCATCGCCAAAGTCCGTAGCGAATGGCAAGAGACCGGGCCATGCCGGCATGGTAGCGGCGAGCGCTACGTCAGCAAGCACTGGTTCGAGTTTGAGACGGACGCCGGTCAGGTGATGAAGGTCTACTTTGAACGCCGGGCGCGCGGACGGGCGCTCTCCGCCCGCTGGTGGCTGTTCAGCGTGGAAGAGGAATAACGGGCGGCTCGCGGGGACGCTCTCCATGGCCCTCACGATTGACAAGGGCGAGCGTTCTCGCGAGCCGCGTGTCATGGTCCGCGATCCCTGACAACCTTTCGCTTAGTTCTCGATACGGTACAGGTGTGTGGCGGTGCGCACGAGCAGCGACTTGCCGACCACGGCAGGCGAGGCTGAACAGCCGCTGTCGAGTTTGTTGGTGGCGAGGATATGGAAGGCGTCGCCGAGCGCGACGACCGCGCCGCCGCCGGTCGTGTTGAAGAGATAGATGTGACCGTCTGCGGCGACAGGCGAGGCCAGATGCTGGCCGGGGATGTTCTCTGACCAGACCACCTCGCCGGTCGCGGGTTTGAGGCAGCTCAGTGTCGTGGCGGTCATGGTGTAGAGCCGGTTGCCGGCCAGAAGCGGCGAGGGCATGGTAGGCACGTTCTTGCTTGTCTTCCAGACCACGGCGGGCGTGTCGGTGATGTCGCCGCT
>CAYSXF010000148.1:0-7996 GCA_964434815.1 uncultured Lentisphaeraceae bacterium | reverse complement strand
ACACCTCTCTATTCGTCGGCAGCGTCAGATGTGTATAAGAGACAGGTTGCGCATCTGGCAGGTGTTGCCGAAAACCGAACCGATCGAATCGCATCCGCGCATCAGCGCGGGCCATCAGAAGGGCGCCAAGGCTTGTTTGGGAACTGTGCCGGTGGAGGCCGACGGCAGCGCCTATTTCACGGTGCCCGTCAACGTGCCCATTCTTTTTCAGGCGCTGACTGCGGACGGCACCGCGCTACAGGGCATGCGCAGTGTGACGTATACGGCGCCGGGCGAGCAGTTGATGTGCAATGGCTGTCATGACCAGCGCGTAGGAGCCCCGCTGCCAGCCGGACAGCCGCTGGCCATGAAGCGCCAGCCGTCGGCCATTGCGCCGGAGCCGGACGGAACCAATCCCTTCAGCTATCCGCGTCTGATTCAGCCGATCTTGGATGCCAAATGCGTTCAGTGTCATGTGCAAGCGCGTGCGCAAGGCAAAAAGGCGCCGGATGTGTGTGCAGGAGATTGGAGGAAGGACGCAAATCACTTCTATGCCTCTTTCATCGCGCTGCGGCCCTACGTGCAATACTATGACAACTACTACTGGACCGAGCCGTACACTGTGTCCGGTCAGTTTGGCGCGCGGGCTTCCAAACTCTACCGCGTGCTGAAAGCGGGCCACCATGAGGTGACGCTGAGCGATGTTGAGTGGCGTCGGCTGATTGTGTGGATGGACTCCAACATGCTGTTCTTTGGCCACGATGCGGCGATTGAGCGTCAGGCCGCTGGGGAGATCGTCCCTGTTCCGATGATGTGAGCAGACCGCCAAAGGCTGGTCCCGTAGTCTCTCACCGCTCTCCCGACTCGCCGTCCGACAAGCGGCGCCGAACGCGATGCAGAAACCTCTGAATTTTGCGGATGCGTTCACCGGCGAACACGTTCCTTATGACGAAATATAATCACCCATAACACGGCCGCAGGAGACGGGCAAGACGATTTTTACACTGCAAGATACATCCGGTTTCCTCTTGAAAGAAACTGAAAAGCCATTAAACTGACGTTCGCCAAATCGGGAAAGGCTGTTCACGTTTGAACCTTCTGATTGGCGAGGAGAACGCATGAGTACGACACGCACACTGTCCTTTCTGACCGCCGCGCTGCTGGTAACGGCCGCCGCCGCCCAAGACGCCCGCAAGGTCTCTGACGCCTGGACGCTGGACGCCATCGCCGCAAACGCCAAGCTCACGGCTGACTGGATGACCGCCAATCCGAAAAAGCACAACCCCCTCGACTGGACCTACGGCGCGTTTTACGCCGGCATCACCGCGCTCGGCCTGTCCGATCCGACGCTGCCCTACCTCGACCAGGTCAGAGCCCTTGGCAAGACGAACAACTGGGGTCACCTCCCGCGTACCTACCACGCCGACGACTCCTGCATCGGCCAGAGCTGGCTCGAACTCGCCGCATTCGACAACAACCCGGTCTGCGCCGCGAGTTTTCGTCAGAACTATGACGCGATTCTCGCCAACCCGCACACCGGCTCGCTCGATTTCAAGGCGAAGGACAACCAGAAGCGCTGGAGCTGGTGCGACGCGCTCTTCATGTCGCCCACCGTCCTCGTCAGGATGTACGGCTTCACCGGCGACACCAAGTACCTGACCTTTATGGACCAGGAGTACAAGGCCACCTATGACATGCTCTACAGCAAGGAGAACCGGCTCTTTTTCCGAGATTCAACGTTTTTCCAAAAGAAGGCCAAGAACGGGAAGAACATCTTCTGGTGCCGCGGCAACGGCTGGGTCTTCGGCTCGCTGCCGATCATCCTGCGCGACCTGCCCGCCGACTGGCCCACGCGCCCGTTCTACCTGTCCGTCTACAAGGAGATGGCCGCCGCCCTCAAGCAGGCCCAGCACGCCGACGGCGCGTGGCGCCCCAGCCTGCTCGACCCCGAAGACCCCAACCTGCCCGAAATGAGCGGCACCTCGTTCTTCACCTACGGGCTGCTGTGGGGCATCAACAACGGCGTGCTCGACCGCGCCGAATACCTGCCCTGCGTCCAGAAATCGTGGAAAGCCATCTGCGCGAACATCAACACCGAAGGCCGCCTCGGCTTTGTGCAGCCCATCGGCGCGGGACCCGCTTCCTATACCGCAGACTCCTGCGAGGTCTACGCGGTCGGTGCCTTCCTCTGCGCCTCCGTCGAACTGCGCAAGCTCGTAGTCGCTGACGCCAACCCGGCCCGCAAAACCGTCGATGTCGTGAACCCGCTCAGCGTGTACCGCAGCGCGGAGACGGTGTCGCTCGACTGGGCCAAGCTGGGGCTCAAGGCCGAAAACCTGCGAGTCTTCGACGTGCGCAACGGCGCAGTATTGCCGCACCAACTCTACGACTCCGACGGCGACGGAACGCCCGACCAACTGCTTTTCAAAACCTACGCGCTCGCCAAGCAGAGCCGCTCGTTCTGGGTCTTCAACAGCGCCGACGTGCCCGCCGCTCCGGCCGCCACGGTTTGCTTCGGCCGCTACGCGCCTGAGCGCATGGACGACTACCTGTGGGAGAATGACCGCACCGCCCACCGCATTTACGGGCCTGTCATCATGAAGCCCGCGCCCGCCGGCCAGTCTCTGGTTTCCAGCGGCGTGGACGTCTGGAGCAAGCGCGTGCGCTACTCCATCATCGACAAGTGGCTGAAGCGTAAGAGCTATCACAAAGACGAAGGCGAGGGCATGGACAACTACAAGGTCGGCCCTAGCCGCGGCGCGGGCGGATTCGGCGTCTTCAGCGGAGGCTCTTACTATGTGAGCCAGAACTGGGCCACACAGAAGAACCTCGCAAACGGCCCCGTCCGCACGGCCTTCGAAGTCACCTACGCCCCGTGGGACTGCGGCGACGGCGTCAAGGTCGCCGAGTCGCGGCGCATGACGCTCGATGCTGGCTCGCACTTGACGCGCTTCGAGAGCCGCTTCACGATCACCGGCGCGGACAGCGTCCAAGGCGGCCCCGGCATGGACACCGCCACCGCTCACCTGCACAACGGTGTTCTCGTAGCGAAACCCGAACAAGCCTGGGTCGCCAATTACGAGGCGGAGCAGCCCAAGATGGGTTCTATCGCCACAGCTATCGTCCTGCCTCAGGGCGGCGTCCTCTCCACCGACAAGCTCGACAACGTCTATCTGCTCACCAAGGTCACGGCCGACAAGCCGCTCGTCTGGTACGCGGGTGCGGGCTGGAGCGGCGCGGGCGACTTCGTGAAGGCGGAATACTGGAACGCCTACATCGCTGATTTCGCCGCCGCTCTCGGCAAGCCCTTGACCGTTACTGTTAAGTGAGGGAGGACGCGCAACCCTCGACTCGCGACCAGCGGGACAGCCCGATCTTAATCAACTCCTAAATCCTAACTCCTAACTCCCAACTTTTGAAGGACCCCATGATTCTCGATCTCTTTAAACTCACCGGCAAAGTCGCGGTCGTCACCGGCGCTGCCCGCGGCATCGGACAAGCTTACGCCATCGGCCTGGCCGAGGCGGGCGCGGACGTCGCCTTGGTCGACGTGATCCCCATGGACGAAACGGCCGCTAAAATTAAAGCGCTGGGGCGCAACGTCGCGGCCTTTACCGCCGACCTGAGCAAAGGCGACGAGATCGCCGGACCGCTCATCGCTGACGTCGTCGCGAAGCTCGGCAGGGTCGACATCCTCGTCAACAACGCGGGTATCATCCGCCGGGAGCCGTTCACCGAGCACAGCGCTAAGAACTGGAGCGACGTGCTCGGCATCAACCTGAGCACGCCCTTTTTCCTCAGCCAAGCAGCAGCCAAGCAGATGATCGCTCAGGGGAACGGCGGCAAGATCATCAACATCGCCTCGATGCTTTCCTTCCAAGGCGGCATCCTTGTTCCCGGCTACGCCGCATCCAAGGGCGGCATCAAGAGCCTGACCATGCTGATGGCGAATGAGCTGGCCAAACACGGCATCTGCGTCAACGCCATCGCGCCCGGCTACATCGCCACGGAAAACACGGCTCCGATCCGCGCCGACCCCGTGCGCAACCAGACGATCCTCGACCGCATCCCGGCCGGACGCTGGGGCCAGACCGACGACCTCAAGGGCATCTGCGTTTTCCTCGCCTCCGCGGCATCCGACTACATGAACGGCTTCACCGTTGCCGTAGACGGCGGCTGGCTGGCTCGCTAATTCCAGAACACAGGCCGCACAACATTCAACCGCAGAAGAACGCCATCATGAGCGATCTCAAGTTCAATTGTCCGCACTGCCAGCAACGGCTCGGAGTACCCGAAGCCGCGCTGGGGCGTACGATCACTTGCCCGATCTGCGCGGGTCACATCCAGCTTCCGAAACGCGAGCAGGCGCAAACGGAACCGAAAACAGCCCGCCCCGCATTGGTGAAGAGGGAGGGCAGCGGAGACGCGCAAAAACAGAAGCCCGACATCAAGTTTGCCTGTCCCAAATGCCAAGCTCATCTGGTCATTGAAACGCGCGGCGCAGGAATGAGGATCGCTTGCATGAGCTGCGGCGCACAGATCATCGTTCCTGATCCGGGATCGACGATTTCCATTCCCGTCGATCAGCCTGCCGCCAGCCGCACGATCGCCACGTCGATCGGAGAACTCGTTGAGAAAGTGCTCAAGGGCGATGCGCAAGCCGGACAGGCTTTAATCGAACTTGGCGCAAATGTGATTCCCGCAATCATCCAAGGTCTGAACGAGGAATCGATCGAGGAGCCGAACCTCTGCAAAGGTGCGGACTGTCTTACTGATTTGCTTGTCAAATTCGGGACACCAAGCGTTCAACCGCTTATCGCACAGCTTGGCAAAAGCCGGCACGCGTATCTCGCTCTGGGGCGAATCGGCGCTGAAGAAGCCGTGCAGGCGCTTGTGCGCGAACTGACGTCTTGCAACTGGCGACGTGTCGAGCTTGCGTGTACGGCGCTGGGGCTCGTGGAGCATCCGGGCGCGCTGAAGACCGTCGCCCAGCTTGACGCGCTGCGCAAATCGACCCGGTCGGGCGAGGTCTATACGGCCGCAGGCGAAGCGATCAACGCGATACAGAACCGCTTTCGCAAGTAACCCGAAGAGTGCGTTGCGGTCGTCGCTCTATTTGCTAGCCGTTTCGCGTCTCGATTCCCGCCGCCGGATGATTTTCATGACGTCAGAAGACTCTCGCACAGCGAGGACTCCCTTGCGCCACTGGTCGTCTCGCGCAAGCCTGCTGACCACGCCGAGCGCCGCGACGTGACTTTCAGGCGGATCGGAAGGTGACAGCAGAAGCAGCATGATTTTGACAACATGCCCGGACTGCAAATCCTCGATGCCCTCGCCGCAGATGCCCAATGCGATCAACGGCTGCCGCAGACCTGCAATCCGCGCATGGGGAAGCGCCACATCTTCGCCCACAAAGGTCCCGCCCTGCTGTTCACGCTTCAGGAGAGCCTCCCATGCCACAGCCTTGCAATCCCCCCATTCTCGGCAGCTCGCGTCCAACAGCCGCCTCATCGCCTCCTCTTTCGCGATGGGCCCATCCCAGACGAGTATGCAGCTCGCAGACAGCACAACATCCCGCTCCAGAATCAGATTGTCTTGGTCAGCATTCTCCAAACGCGGATTATCGCCCATTCTACTCGCCAAGGCAGTTGGACGGTCTTCCTGCGCTGACTGGGTGTTGAGCACGACGACCGTGATTCCTTTCCCCTCAGAAACAAGCCGCTCCACTAAACTGCGCTCACCCTTCAGCCGTCTCCAGAAGGGGAGCTTTCGTCCTGGGGCGCCGATCACAATGTGCCCCACGCAATACTCCTTGGCGAACTGCAAGATGGTCTTCACGATATCATCGCCCTTGTATGTGAAGACCGTCGCTCCCAGTTGCTGAGCAAGCGCCAAGGTGTTTGAAAGCGCCCGTTGCGTCGCCGCATCAATGGCCATGGGGCTTTCCTGCGAGGTCTGCACATAGACCGCGTACCAGTTGCGGTTCAGCCGCCCGGCCAAGCGGGACGCGTAGCGGAGAAGAGCCTCGCTGTTGGGTCCCCTTGAACTCAGGGCGACCATGACTTGATCCGGACTGGAGGGAATATCTTCGGCCTGGGGATCGCGTCGCCGCGAATCGATTTGAGCCGCCAGTTCGCGTAGGGTCAGCTCCCGCAACTGCTCCAAGTTCTCCGGCGTGAAAAAGTTGTTCAGAGCGGTCTCCACACGTTCCTTCGCGTAGACTTTCCCCTCGCTCAGCCTGCGGCGCAAGTCTTCAGACGTAATGTCGACGTTGACCAACTGATCGGCCTCCGCGACCACGCGGTCGGGTATCCGCTCTCGAACTTTAACGGCAACCGCGCGTTCGACGATTTCATAGAGGCTCTCCAGGTGCTGCACGTTCAGGGTCGAGATGACATGGATGCCCGCCGCGAGGATCTCGTCCACATCCTGATAGCGCTTGGCATTTTTGCTTCCCGGAATATTGGTATGGGCGAGTTCATCCACGAGCACAACATTCGGGCGACGCGACAGAATAGCGTCGAGATCCATCTCCGTGATCTCAATTCCGTGGTAAACGGTTTTGCGGCGGGGTATCAGTTCCAGCCCCTCCAGCAACGCTTCGGTTTCCGCTCGACCATGCGTTTCTACGAGGCCGACGGCCACCTCGATCCCGTCGGCCTTGAGCCGGTGCGCCTCAAGGAGCATCTGATACGTTTTGCCGACGCCAGCCGCATAGCCCAGGTAGATTTTCAACCTGCCACGCTGCGACTTGCGGATCAAGCGCAGAAAATTGTCGGCTCGGTTTTCACTCATCTCATTTGCCCATCCTGTTCAATGCCAAGTTCACTAGCAGCACATTGACCACGGGCTCAGAGGTAAGCACACCTCCCGTGTGTATGGCGTGATGCTCGAGAAGATCCAGTACGGTCTCAACGGATACGCTGCGAGCTGCGGCGACTCGTCCTGCCTGATATTTCGCCGCCATCAGCGAGATGTGCGGGTCAAGGCCGCTCCCCGACGAGGTCGCGAGGTCGGCGGGAAGGGGGTGATTGCTGTCAGCAGCCATCTTAGCGATGATGCCTTGCGCCCTGGTTCGAAGCTCGGGGTTCGTGGGTGACAGGTTGCTGCCCCCGGCTGACGACGCGTTGTAATCGGCCGCCGAAGGTCTGGGCCAGAAATACTCCGGGCGGACGAAGCCCTGCGCGATGAGTTCGCTACCGATAGGCTCGCCTCGCTCATTGAAGACGAGCGACCCACTCGCGCGCTTTGGTGTGACAGCCTGTCCGAAGGCCAGGATCGCCAGTCCATACAGCAAACAGCAGACCGTCATCGTTGCGGCAACCATGCGTCCAGATGTCATCAGTTCTTGGTAAATGCCTGTGTCTTTCATCGTTCGTAATCCTAATGCATTCCGGCCATAACCAAAGCGACATCGATCAGTTTGATTCCGACAAAGGGTGCGATGATGCCGCCAAGACCATAGACAAGCAGGTTCCGCTTGAGCAGGCTGTCCGCGCCCATAGGCCGGTAGTGCACGCCTTTGATGGCAATGGGAATGAGGAGCGGAATAATGATCGCGTTGAAGATGAGGGCCGAGAGGATCGCGCTCTGCGGGGTTGCCAGGCGCATGACGTTGAGCACCGCGAGCTGCGGGATCGCCAACATGAACATGGCCGGGATGATGGCGAAGTACTTCGCAACGTCGTTGGCGATGGAAAAGGTCGTCAGCGCGCCGCGAGTCATGAGGAGTTGCTTCCCCACTTCGATGATCTCAATGAGCTTCGTGGGGTCGCTGTCGAGATCGACCATATTCCCCGCCTCTTTCGCCGCCTGGGTGCCGGAGTTCATAGCGACCCCGATATCCGCCTGAGCGAGCGCGGGAGCGTCGTTCGTGCCGTCGCCCATCATCGCGATCAGCCGTCCCGTGCGCTGCTCCTTGCGGATATACTCGAGCTTGTCTTCCGGTCTTGCCTCCGCCAGAAAATCGTCCACGCCGGCCTGGCCTGCGATCGCGGCAGCGGTCAGCGGATTGTCC